>NZ_JAVLSP010000151.1:0-5008 GCF_031528575.1 Candidatus Sororendozoicomonas aggregata | reverse complement strand
GTCGACCCTACTCCCCGGTACGGCGCTCCTTCGCAAAATCCCTTAGAGCCGCAAGGTTCCGCGCAATTCTCAGGGCAGTTTATGAAATATCCGGGCTAGACGTTCATCATTCAGCTTCGTCAAAGCGATTACCAATCAGCTCGCATAAAGCCTCACAGGCATCAACCTCATCGTCCCCCTCGAAGGTGACCCCCAGAGTTTTTCCTTTGCCAGCAGCCAGCATCATAATCGCCATAATACTTTTACCATCAACAGTTTGACCGTTGAAACAAACACTGACTTTACTGGTAAATCGCGATGTCACCGAAACAAACTTCGAGGCTGCCCGGGCATGCAACCCCAGTTTGTTAACAATTTCAATATTTCGGGTAATCATGCGCTTCCTAGCTCCCGATGGCGTACCTGAATGGTATTGGGCAAATCAGGGAAACGTTTACCCAGCATTTCAGTCAGATAGACTGAACGATGCTGCCCACCCGTACAACCAACGGCAATTGTCATATAGGTTCGCTGCCCTGATTCAAACCGGGGAAGCCAGGTTTCCACAAAACCCGCAATATCATCCAGCATTGCCATAACGTCAGGATCTCCAGATAAAAAATCCTGTACGGGTTTCTCCAGACCCGAATGGCCCCTGAGGGACTCTACCCAAAATGGATTAGGCAAGCAGCGAACATCAAAAACAAAATCTGCGTCAATAGGAATGCCATGTTTAAAGCCAAAAGACTGAAACAGTAAGCTGATTTTCTGGCCGCTTTCGCTACAGTCCGCACACTCTTTCCTCACTCGTTCCCTGATTTGATGAACTGACAGCGGTGATGTATCAATCCGCAAATCAGCCTGAGATTGCACCGGCCCCAATAAGAGTTTTTCACACTCAATCGCTTCTGCCAGTGAGTACTGTTCGTTCGTTAATGGATGTTTGCGTCGAGTGGCGCTATAGCGCATCAGCAGACTGTTGATGTTAGCATCCAGAAAGATAACTTTACAATCGATACCCTGGCTGCGTAGCTGCGCCAGTACGTTGGGAAAACTTTCCATAGCACCGGGCACGTTACGTACATCAATACTGACTGCCATGGCGGGTGCTTTACTGTGGGTGCGGGTCAAAGTAACAGGTAGCTGGTCCAGTATGCTGACGGGAATGTTATCCACACAGTAATAGCCCTCATCTTCAAGGGCGTGTAGCGCGGAACTTTTTCCCGACCCCGAGCGCCCGCTGATGATCACCAGTTTCATAATAGGAATTCCTGCCCTAAGTGGGTTCACAGTAATGCACTAGACGGCTATACCAGTGCATTACGATCAACCGACTTTACCCGTAGATAGCCCAGGCGCCTGTCGGGCTTAAGCTTTCGAGCATGAAATTCAGCAGAGCGAGTCAGATTTTTCCATGGATTTGTGCGAATAGTTGACCTATTTAAGCAAATTCATCGGAAAATATGGCCGCTCTTTCTGGATTTCAGGCCGAAATCGCCTTAAGTCCGACAGGCTCCCGGACGTTTGATAATCCTGAAGCGGCAGCTGCTATCGTTACCCAGAATAATTCTTGTTGACAAAGCAGCACTATTTAATCTCCTGTACTTTCACTGGGACTTGTCATCAAGCTCGATATTGATCAGCTGTAATGCAATTGTAGAGTGCTGTGGAGTTATTCGCCTCACGCATTTTATGCAGCAAGCTATCTGATTGTAAGCGACTGGCAAGCGCCTTGAGGATATCCAGATGTTCCTGCGTATTTTCTTCAGGCACCACAAGGGCAAACACCAAATCGACAGGCTTGTTGTCCAACGACTCAAAATCCACGGGTTCATCCAGCTTGATAAACAGGCCCGTTGGCTCGACACAGGCCTTGTTTCGGCAGTGGGGAATAGCGACTCCCCGCCCTAAACCTGTTGTACCAAGGCGTTCACGGAAAATCAAAGAGGAAAAGAGATCTTTTGCATCAATGGCTGGCACCTCATCACTAATCAGGTTAGCAACCATTTCAAGAATTTTTTTCTTGCTAGTCCCGTGCACACTGCAGCGAGTGCGCTCGGGTGTGAGTATATTTTCAATGATCATGGGTGTGGAGATTCAAAATCGACCGGCTGCCCCTTGCATCCGATTCAACGTCTTTTCCTTGTGCTTGACCAGTTGCCGGTCGAGCTTGTCCGATAGCTGGTCAATAGCAGCATACATGTCTTCAGATTCAGCCGCTGCATTAATGTCAGCCCCACGAGTATGAAGAATTGCTTCAGCCTTGTGGACGAGCTTTTCTACACTGAGAGTCACCTGCACATTGGTGATGCAATCAAAGTGAGCACCCAGGCGCTCCAACTTTTTGGTGACATAATCGCGTAGAGCTTCTGTTACCTCGACATGATGTCCACTGATGTTGACTTGCATGTAGTGCTCTCCTGACCCCATCACTCCAAACCACCGTTCCCCGGGGTCTCTTGGAACGGTAAGTTACATTTTATCACCAAGACAACAGTTTGCGAGTTTTGCGACAGATTATCACAAAAAATCACACGAGCCGCTTACGTTCGTTAGATGGCGGAATCTGTAGTGACTCACGATACTTGGCAATTGTGCGCCTGGCAACCTTAATCCCCTGATCATTCAACAGAGAAGAAATCTTATTATCACTTAATGGCTTGCGCACATTTTCTTCAGACACCATTTTACGAATCAGCGCGCGGATTGCTGTGGATGAACATTCACCCCCTTCTTTGGTGCTAACATGGCTTGAAAAAAAGTATTTCAGCTCAAACAGTCCTCGAGGGGTATGCATGTATTTCTGAGTGGTTACCCTGGAAATCGTCGATTCATGCACGCCCACAGCATCAGCAATGTCAGCGAGCACCAACGGTTTCATTGCCGCCTCGCCTTCAGTAAAAAAATCCTGCTGGTGCTCAACAATTTTTCGCGTCACCTTCAAGAGCGTTTCATTGCGGTTTTGCAGGTTCTTCAAAAACCAGCGCGCTTCCTGCAGATGATTTTTCATGAAGGTATTATCACGGGATGTATTCGAACGCTTGACCATGCCCGCATAACCGGCATTTATCCTCAGTTTTGGCAGGGCATCCGCGTTTAGCTCGGCGCTCCAGCGTCCTTTGTATTTTTTTACCACCACATCAGGTATTACGTACTCTGAGGGTGCAAGGGCGATAGCTTCTCCCGGCTTTGGGTTGAGCCTCTGAATCACCTGCAAGGCCTCACTGAGACGTTGCTCCTTGATATGCAATTTACGCATAATTGTGGCGTAATCATGGCTTCCCAAAGCTTCAAGATGGTCATCAATCAGCTGATGGGTGATGGATAGCAAAGGCTCCGCGACATCCAATTGTGCCAGTTGCAATTTCAGGCATTCCCGCAAGTTCTGGCTGGCACAACCGAGGGGGTCAAACTGCTGAATTCGATGCTGTAACACCTTGACTTCACCATGCTCAAGCTCATCCAGTTCTTCGGCAAGGGCCTGGGTGATATCCTCAAGGGGGCAGGAAAGATACCCGTCTGGATTAATGGCTTCAATAATGGTTAAACCAATCAACAGATCCCTTTTATTCATGGGAGAGAGGTTGAGCTGCCACTCAAGATGATCCTGAAGTGAGTCGACGGTTCCCGAGCGTGCGTGGGCCTCCATGTCATCCTCCACAGGCGGCGTCGGCATGCTGGAATAAATATCATCCCACTTCGAGTCCAAAGGCAACTCAGAAGGAATAGCTTCGCTCCATTGCGCCTCTTCTTTAACGGGCTCCTGGGGCGCTGCCTCATTAAAATCCGGTGGCTGTTCACCCGCCTGCGGCTGTGCCTCAGGCGTTTCTGCGCGCGTTTCTCCCGTTTCCAGCATGGGGTTAGAGTCAAGGGCTTCTTGAATTTCCTGTTGTAGCTCCACCGATGATAACTGCAACAAACGGATGGCCTGCTGCAACTGAGGCGTCATGGTCAGTTGCTGGCCCATTTTTAGCTGTAAGGATGGCTTCATAGGGCAACCGTTTACCTGTCAAAATTTTTTGTACCGGATCAGACAAAGGATTGTCTGCTCAGATCATTGAGAGAACAACACCACTATTGCCTTGGGCATAACGAACTCTTTTTAAGGTATCAGTCACCTGAAACCTATCCCCATAGCAAAGCCATTTAAAAACGAAAAATAAACGTTGTTTATATCCACGAAATAAACCAGCTATTGTCAGACAAAACGACTTTTGACTCATTTTTAAAGGCTACAGTTGTTGCATGGCGTTTAACGCCTATCTCTTTAGGGTTCGACTATCATCCTATCGCTGCCACAGGTAAAAGCAACAGATTTCTTTCGCACTTGAGGTGTTTCTTCCAGTTTTACCCTTTGAGACTGTTATAAAGACTGTGCCAGGCGAGGATCTGGAAAATTGGAGGGTCAAGATAGGCTTTAAGCTGCTGTTCACAGTTTTTTGGGCCCCGGCCAAGGATAAAGGCGACTGTTTAGCGCTTTTCCCATGGGTTTCACTTCTTATAAAAGACCATGAACAGATTTTTATTAATCGTTCATTGAACGTTGCCTTTGTAGTGACTGTATTTATACACTTCACCTTTGTCGTTGAAGACATAGACCGAGTAACTGTCTTTCTTATTGCCATACTCCATGCCTGGTGAACCCATTGGCATGCCGGGAACGGTAAGACCTTTAGCATTGCGCGGTGGGTTTTCCAAAAAAGCCTTAATGTCATCCGCTGGAATATGGCCTTCAAAAACGTAGCCATCAATTTCAGCCGTATGGCAAGAGTGAAGTTGCTGATTGGTGATGCCCAAATGGCGTTTAATAGCGTCCATGTTATCGTGCGGCTTTTCTTTGACCGTAAAGCCGTTCGCTTCCATGTGCTTCGTCCATTCACTACAACACTGGCGGTAGGGTGATTTGTGGTTGATGACATCAGCAGTTTTGCTAGGAGCCTGACCGAGAATAGCGCCCGTAGCGAGGATGGCAGAAAATTGAGGATAAAAAGTCGGAAATTTTTAGTGAATAGTGGTTCTATTTGCTAAA
>NZ_JAVLSP010000150.1:0-5016 GCF_031528575.1 Candidatus Sororendozoicomonas aggregata | reverse complement strand
AATCGATAACCACACTGGCCGGTATTGTACAAAAGGATTACTTCACCCGTCCAACATATTCGCCGGTACGGGTATCAATTTTCAGCACTTCTCCTTCAACAATAAACAACGGCACTTTGACAGAATAGCCGGTGGTGAGTTTGGCCGGTTTGGAGCCACCTTGAGCGGTATCGCCTTTGAGGCCCGGGTCGGTCTCAACCACCTGCAATTCTACGAAATTAGGTGCCGTTACCGACAAAGGCGCGCCGTTATACAGCGTTACCGTGTATACTTCCTGCTCTTTTAACCAGTTAATGGTGTCACCAACGGCTTCTTTGCTGGCAGCGTACTGCTCGTAAGAGCCATCGGTCATCATAAAGTGCCAGAACTCACCATCAGCGTACAGGTATTCCATATCCAGTTCGATAACGTCAGCCCCTTCAAGGTTTTCACCCGATTTGAAGGTACGCTCCCAAACACGGCCATTGATCAGGTTACGGAATTTCACACGGTTGAATGCCTGCCCTTTGCCAGGTTTGACAAACTCGTTCTCAATGATCGAACAAGGGTCTCCCTCAAGCATCACTTTGAGACCGGAACGAAACTCATTGGTACTGTAGTTAGCCATTAATGTTACCCGATAAATCAAAAATGCCTATGATAACCCGTTCTACCCCCACAGTGCACACCATAAACGCAACCGAGCCTGAGAGCTGGCAACAGAAGCTGTCTACAGCGGTAAACTGCCCTGAACAATTGCTTGATATGCTGGGGCTTGATCGGGCATTACTGCCTGATGCCGTGAAAGCCGGGCGCCTGTTTTCCCTTCGGGTGCCTCGTGGATTTGTGGCAAAAATGGAGCGAGGCAACCCCAATGACCCATTATTATTGCAGGTATTACCCTTAGGGCAGGAGTTACTTGATACGCAAGGTTACAGCTTCGACCCCCTGAACGAAATCGCTCAAAACCCCTGCAATGGCGTAATTCACAAATACCCTGGTCGACTGTTACTGATTACCAGTGGTGCCTGCGCCATCAACTGCCGCTTTTGCTTCCGCCGTCATTTTCCTTACGGGGATAACCAGCTCAGTGGCGAAGACTGGGACAACGCCTTGCGTTATATTGTAGCTGACACCAGTATTAAAGAAGTGATTCTCAGCGGGGGCGACCCCCTGGCCACCAGTGATAAACGTTTAAAAAAACTCGCTGTTGCCCTCAGTGATATTCCCCATGTGGAAACACTGCGCATTCATACCCGGCTGCCACTGGTCATCCCTGAGCGCATTACCGATGAAATGATCCACTGGTTTACCGGGACACGCCTGAAGCCGGTAATGGTGATTCACTGTAACCATGCCAATGAAATTGATGGGGCAGTGCAAAACGCCCTGAACCAATTACAGCAGGCACGGGTCATGTTGTTGAATCAAACCGTTTTGCTCAAAGGTATTAACGACTCTGTTGATGTACTGGTGGATCTGAGCCAGGCCCTATTCCAATCGTCAGTCCTGCCCTATTATTTGCATGTGCTCGATAAGGTGCAAGGTGCTGCCCACTTTGATGTGGATGAACAAACAGCCGCCTGTCTGGTCAATGCCATGCAAAAGCAGTGTCCGGGTTATTTAGTGCCAAAACTGGTACGAGAGATTGCCGGGAAGCCCGGTAAAACGCCTGTAACGCTCTAATGCCCCAGGAGCCTGTCGGACTTATGCTTTCGAGCATAAAATTCAGTAGGGCGAGTCAGAATTTTCGATCAATTTGTGCGAATAGTTGACCTTTAAGCAAATTGATCGGAAATTCTGGCCGCACTCTCTCGCACTTTCTGGATTTTAGACAGAAATTGTCTTAAGTCCGACAGGCTACAAGTCACGGTTGTTTTTTCTCACCCAGTAACCAGATTCTCTCGGCATAGCGGCCAAGTAGCCAGAAACTCAGTGCGAGAAGACCAAAAAAAACCGCTTGGTGCAAGGTATGCCAGCCATACTCCACATACCTTGTGTAAATATTGAAAAATAAGAAACTAAAACCGCAGCCCCTCAGTACCGGGTCGTTGTATTTTAAGCCTGTAATAATGGCCGCAATACTGGCAATAGTGAGCGCCAGTACCCAGGGCCAGAATTCAAACCGTTCAGTACCGTACCAACCGTCAAGGTTGCCACAATTGCCTATGACAGAGAGAATCCAGAGCCCCGTAAAGCTAAACAGCAACCCGGTAATATGGGTTATGCGGGCAAAAGGCATGAGTTTCAGGCGTCTTTGCATCCAGAAACTGACAACAAACAGACCACCGCCAAACAGGGCAAAGCGCAGGGGGTAACTCATACCATAAAAACAGTCATTCCATCCTGTGAGATAGCCGGTTTCAGCCAGTACCCAGGCTCCAAGAGAGAGCAGCCCAAACAACCACACCAGCTTTGATGGCAGGTAGATACCCAAACAGCAGTAAATCACTGCCGCGACTAACACCAGCAAAGAAAAGTGTCCGTTATGGCTATCGAGGGCCATGCCAATAAAGGCTATCGAGCTGGCAATACTGACGGTACCGAGAAAAAAGAGTGACTCATAGGTCAACAGCCGAAGCGGGTTTTTTTTCTGTAACCACAAGGTGACTGAAAAAATGACGATAGCCAGTAGCGCGAAAAATGCCGCTTTCACCAGTGCCGGCGCAGAAAATAGCCGATTGAGTAAAGCCATTAGCTGCTTGTCCAGTAACATTGCATTGAGTGAAAGCAATAAACAAAACAGGGCACCAAAAAAAGCATAGCGAGCAAGCCCCTGCCAGTTGACCTCGCGCTGTTCGATGCTCTCCATCAGCCTTAGACGCTGCCGTTCATCCAGAAGACCTTTTTGCTGCCAGTATGCCACGGTTTTTAGTAAAATTGTGTGTTGTTGTCTGGTAACCTTCATCGTCTTGGCTCTATCGTCAACTATAAAAAGAATAGCAGGCGCGCAGGTAAGACTGACAGGTATCAGGAGAGAAACAAGGGAGAAACGGGAGAGAACAATGAACATTGATATCAACTTATTACTCTTGTTACTGACACCGGTCTACTTTGTACCTATTACCATTGAGTGGTGGTGGTTAAAACGACACCCTTATTACAACCCCAGTGCACGATACCGTTTACCTGATGTCTTTGCTAACTTGTCCCTTGGCTTGTTTTACCAGCTCGGTGAGAAGCTGGCAGGCGCCTATGTCATGGCCATTTACTTCAGTTTATTTGAATTCAAACTGTTTACCATTGCGCCTACGCTCTGGAGTTTTATCTTACTGCTGGTGCTTCAGGATTTCTGCTATTACTGGTTTCATCGTATGAGTCATAATGTACGCTGGATGTGGGCATCCCATGTGGTACACCATTCGTCACAGTCACTGAATTTCTCTACAGCATTTCGCCAGAGCTTTACCTACCCTCTGTCGGGCATGTGGCTGTTCTGGATACCACTGGTTATGCTGGGATTTCCCCCAGAGACTGTCTTGCTGGTGGTTATGGTGAATCTTTTCTATCAGTTCTTTATTCACAGTCAGGTGGTGCCACCATTGGGCTGGATCGAATGGGTATTTAATACACCAAGGCACCACCGTGTGCACCATGCCAAAAACCCGAACTACATTGACAAAAATTTTGGTGGCTTGCTGATTATCTGGGATCGACTGTTTGGCACCTTTAAAGCAGAAAGTGAGTCAGAGCCCTGTCGCTATGGTATTCCAAAGCAGGTGAACAGCTATGACCCATTGCTGCTGACCTTCCATGAGTGGCGCGATATGCTCAAAGATGCGCTAAAACCCGGGAAAACATTAAAGCAGCGCCTTAAACATTTATACAGCTACCCTTCCTGGCAGCCGAAGCCTTGATAAAACCAGGTGAGTTGTTGTTAACAGGATGTTGGCACGTATATACCGCAGCGGTGAGAGTATTGACACTTTCTGTCTGAATCTCTATCATGCCCGGCATCCTGAGTTGCTTAAAGTAGCTGCTTCAGGGCCCAGGTGGCGGAATTGGTAGACGCGCTAGCTTCAGGTGCTAGTGTCAGCAATGGCGTGGAAGTTCGAGTCTTCTCCTGGGCACCATATTTCAAATGTTTTTCTTGAATGTTTTTCTTGAATTAAATAACAACCTGAACAATATATTAATGCCCAGATGGCGGAATTGGTAGACGCGCTAGCTTCAGGTGCTAGTGTCAGCAATGGCGTGGAAGTTCGAGTCTTCTTCTGGGCACCAGCTCACAACAAAAAAGCCGGATCAGTGATCCGGCTTTTTTGTTTTTTCCGTGTATACTCATAGCCTGTTTTGACTACCGTAATGAGCATGGCACGCTCGATGTCAGCACAGTAGCGATGACCAGCAAAGCCTGCTACTGCCAGGCGTTTAAATACAACACTGACGTTCAGTCTGTCAGTGCAATAACGCTGTTATGCCAATTGGTATTATGATCTGCCATTAGTGCATTTGCCTGGATTGAGCAAACACCTCTATTGAGAGGTATCTGATTGTGCTGGTCATCTCTAAAACATAGAAGACGGTCTTCTGTTAAGTGTTGACAAAATATTTCCTGATGCATATGATCTACTCCGTTCTTTGCCGGTATAGCTCAGTTGGTAGAGCGGCTGACTTGTAATCAGTAGGTCCCGAGTTCGACTCTTGGTGCCGGCACCAGACAACGCAATGCCTGTAGCGTTAGTAAGCACTACAGGCTTTTTTGTATCTGCCGTTTGGGTCTCTAGGAGACTGACCGAGAATAGCGCCCGTAGCGAGGATTACGAGAAATTGAGGATAAAAATTTCTGCTTATGAGGATAATAGCGGGGCTATTTGACGAAGAAGCAGGAATTTTTAGACCAATTTATCGCAACCGCAGTAGGGCAGTCTATTCTCGGACAGGCTCCTAGTGGTGCTAAGCCCTAATATCTATCCCTTTGAAAATATGGTTTAATCTGCATCTCCAGTAAGACATAAGTAAGTGGCAGGGATGCAGTTGAACCACACCAAAACAATCACTCTCTCAGATAACCAACGTGCAGAGTTGGAGTCGATT
>NZ_JAVLSP010000014.1:0-58549 GCF_031528575.1 Candidatus Sororendozoicomonas aggregata | reverse complement strand
TAGTATAGCCATAGGGAATGTTTATGGCCCAACGGTTTCACGGATCCCCGCAGCGCTGCAAGATAGTGAGAAAAAATCATCAGAATCTGGTTGCCACTTCCTGCCTTCACGCACGTCACCATAATCCATCATTGTATTGTGGGTATCGTGCATTTAAAGAGGTCAATCGGAAAACTTCAGTACCCCGGGAAGATTATAGTCCAAACCGAAATCTATCTCATCTATACCACCTGTATCATCTGCATCAAACGAAATCCATGTTGTCGGATTAGTGTTATTGGATAAACCTGACTGACTCCCCACCAGAGAACCCGCGTTATCGTTATTGATTATTTGGTTGATATCATCCAGAAGGGCATCTTCTTCTGGGCCCAGAGCCGTCCCTGACTGTTGCCGCGCGGTGACTGCGGTGCTCTTTTGCGAAAACGTCGTGACGGTTGCCGCTGCTGTCCCTAGATGCTGATGCTCAATCACTGTGGCACTGGCACCTGAGGTGGCTGTTACGCTGGCTACAGTGGCAACAAGCATAGAGCTTATTGGCATGACATGGGTTGTGCTGGTAACGACATTTCCGTCGGGTAGTGGCTGAATGACTGACTGTGTATAGGTACTGGAATTACATTTTTTCTCATGCCTGGCCCTATTGGACGGATCTGAAAACAATTTCCCGCACTTGCCGCATTGGTAATTTTTAACACCCGTATGGATTGACATGTGGGTTCGAAGACTGTATGGCCGGGTAAATTCTTTGCCGCAGATGTCGCATTTGTGAGGTTTGACATTGGAATGCGTTTTCTTGTGGGTGTTGAGCGCATCGATCCGATTAAACGCTCTGTGGCAGATGTCGCAGTGGAAATCTTTAGCATCTGAATGGGTTACAACGTGCCTTTTCAAACGCTGGTAATTTGGAAAAGATTTTTTGCAGGTGGGGCAGGTATGTCCTGTGCCACCTGAATGCTCCGACAGGTGTTTGGAGAGCTGGCCCGGATAGAAAAACGTTTTATCGCAAATTTCACAGTGATACTTAGGTGTTTTAGGTGTTTTAGGTGTTTTAGGCACAGCATTCACGCCTTTTAGCAGCAAGTGTGTTTCTGGCGAATCACGTTAATTGGACAATATCCGCAGTAACAAAGAACTGCCACCAAAAAAGTCATAGGGGCAATATAATACTTGTTTATAAGCGTAGTATAGCCATAGGGAATATTTATGGCCCAACGGTTTCACAGATCCCTGGAGCGCCACAAAAAAGTAGCGGACTATTCGCCGCTCAATAGCGATTTTTTATCCTCTGTTGCCCTTGATATTCGCTATTTCGTGCATTTAAAGGGGTTAATCCGGTCAGTCCGGTATCCCGTCAAACTTACAACCCAGGTCGATATCATAACCTGAGCCAGTCGCATCAAACGAAATCCATGTTGTCGGATCCGTGTTATTGGGTAAACCTGACTGACTCCCCACCAGAGAACCCGCGTTATCGTCATTGATTATTTGGTTTATATCACCCAGAAGCGCGTCTTCTTGTGGGTTCAGAGTCGTCCCTGACTGTTGCCGCGCGGTGACTGCCGTGCTCTTTTGCGAAAACGTCGTGACGGTTGCCCCTGCCCCCAGGTGCTGATACGTAGTCACTGTCGCTGTGGCATTTGAGGTTACTACTTTAGCCACAGTGGCAACAAGCGTAGAGCTTATTGGCATGACATGGGCTGTGCTGGTAACGACTTTGCCACCGGGCAGTGGCTGTATCATTGTCTGTACGTAGTTAAGAGGTTCACATTTTTTCTCATGCTTTTTGCGACTGTATGCCGTTGTAAACGTTTTCCCGCATTTGCCGCATTTGTGATTTTTAGCGCGCGAGTGGACAGTCGAGTGCGTTTTAAGGTCATCCGACTCGGCAAATCTTCTACCGCAGATGGTGCATACGTGGGGTTTAATCCCGGAATGCATGGCTCTCTTGTGGCCCTTGAGTACGTCTGGACGCTTAAAAGATTTACCGCATTCGTCGCAGGAGTAATTTTTAACATCCGAATGGGTTACACAGTGCCTTTGCAAGTGTTGGTAATTATTACAACGTCTGCTGCAGACGGGGCAGATGAATCCTGATTCACCCGAATAATGAATCGCCAAGTGCGAGGCTAGTAGGCTCTGACAACTAAAAACCTCACCACAAGTTAAACAGGGAAAATTACCATTTTTAGGTCTGGGCATAGCATTCACATCTTTTGGCAGCAAGTGGGTTTCTGGCGAATCACTTTAATAGGACGGCATCAGCAGTAAAAAAGAACTGCCACCAAAAAAGTCATAGAGGCAATATAATACTCGTTTATAAGCGCGGTATAGCCATAGGGAATATTTATGGCCCAACGGTTTCACGGATCCCTGGAGCGCCGCAAAAAAAGTAGCGGACTCTTCGCCGCTCAATAGCGATTTTTTATCCTCTGTTGCCCTTGATATTCGCTATTTCTTCTGTTCTGACGCTGAGTTGATCAGACTCCTAGAGGTAATATAATAATCTGCGGGTATAGCCGCAGAAAACGTCCGGGATCTCAAGATTCGTTGTTATACATCTTCGCCTCTTTTCTGCTGGCACAATCTGTCGTACTCTGTTCCCATACCCACTTACATTTCGGAGACTCGCTTGAGTGCTGTAGATCCCCAGTCGCGTGTGTTATCAGGCATGCGACCCACTGGTCAATGTCATATTGGCCATTACCACGGCGTACTGAAAAACTGGCTGGCGTTACAGCACGAATACGATTGTTTCTTCTTTGTCGCAGACTGGCATGCGATGGCTACACACTATGAAGACACGCAAGCTCTGGAAACTTACACCTATAATCTGGTGACAGACTGGCTGGCGGTGGGTATTAACCCGGGCGCGGCCACGCTGTTCGTCCAATCCAGAGTGCCTGAGCATGCGGAACTCCAGCTGCTGTTGTCCATGATCACCCCTTTATCCTGGCTCGAGCGCGTCCCCGGTTACAAAGATCAACAGGAAAAACTCAGGGAAAAAGACCTTTCTACCATCGGTTTTTTGGGGTACCCCCTGTTACAGACAGCGGATATTCTGGCCTATCGGGCAGGTCATGTGTCCATTGGCGCTGACCAGGAGTCCCATGTGGAGGTTACCCGTGAAGTTGCCCGGCGCTTTAACCATTTGTATGGCCGGGAACCCGGTTTTGAAGAAAACGCCGAGATGGCGATTCGAAAAATGGGTAAAAAACCGGGCAATCTCTATAAAAAGCTCCGTAAGGATTACCTGGAAAAAGGTAACGAAAATGCCCTTGAAACAGCCCGCGCTTTGCTTAAGGAGCAAAGTAATATGACCCTCGGTGATCAGGAGCGTTTGTTTGGCTATCTGGAGGGTACTGGCAAGGTGATCCTGCCGGAACCTCAGGCAATACTGACCCCCAAGTCTCGCTTCCCGGGTCTTGATGGGCAGAAAATGTCAAAATCGTCGAATAATACCATCAGCCTTCGCGAAGACCCCGATGAAATCACCACCAAGCTTCGCAAAATGCCCACCGACTCGGCACGCATTCGCCGAAATGACCCTGGCGAGCCGGATAAGTGCCCGGTATGGCCCTTGCACCAGCAATATTCTGATGAAGCGCGTCAACAGTGGGTGCGACAGGGATGCCGTAGCGCGTCCATAGGCTGCCTGGACTGTAAACAGCCCTTAATTGATGCGGTGCAGGCTGAATTAGAACCCATACGCATTGAAGCCATTGAACTTGAAAAAAACCCGGATGTTGTCAAAAGTATCATTGCAGAGGGCAGTGAAGCTGCACGAGATGAAGCCCAGGACACCCTGCGGGTTGTCCGGGAAGCCATAGGACTAGACTACCGATGAACACCACGGAAACCGTGGAGAATCCGCCAGTAGTAACAGCGCCTGAATCTTCACAGCAACCTATTGCCCAGTTCAGGGGAGAGGCCCTGACCAAGCTGCCCGATGACCTTTATATTCCTCCTGAGGCACTCCAGGTTTTTCTGGAAGCCTTTGAAGGGCCGCTGGATTTACTACTGTACCTGATCAAGCGCAACAATATGGATATTCTGGATATCCAGGTGGCTAAAATCACTCAGCAATACATTGATTATGTGGAACTCATGCAGAGCCATCAGTTTGAGCTGGCGGCTGAGTATCTGGTGATGGCGGCCACCCTCGCTGAAATTAAATCCCGCATATTGCTTCCGCGCTCCGAAGAAGTGGAAGAAGACGAGGATGATGACCCACGTGCTGAACTGATTCGCCGCTTGCAGGAATATGAACAGTTTAAAACAGCGGCGGAAACGCTGGATGAACTGCCGCGCATGGGACGCGATCTGCACAATGTGAGAGCGGATGCGCCAGAGTACGAAAAAGAGCGGCCCTTACCTGACGTGGCTTTAAAAGAAATTCTTCTGGCCATGGGCGAAGTGCTTCGTCGGGTTGACCAGCATGAAAGTCATCAGGTTGAAGAAGAAGCCCTGTCTGTGCGAGAAAGAATGAGCGACGTTCTTTCTTTACTGTCGTCGGAACGCTTTACCCCCTTTGTTGCCCTTTATAATGTGGAAGAAGGCCGACTTGGCGTTGTCGTCACCTTTATGGCCATCATGGAACTGATTAAGGAGTCGCTGATTGAACTGGTGCAAACTGAAGCCTTTGGCCCCATTCATGTCAAGGCACGAATCGACTAACTAACAGGAATCCCAAAGCCCCTATGATACTGGACGAACCGCCCCTGCACCTGATTCTCGAAGGCATCCTGTTAGCCAGTGACAAGCCACTGACGGCGGAACAGTTGACGCAGTTATTTCCCCAGGACGAGCGCCCTGAGGACAATGCCATTACCGAAGCATTGGGAAAAATCGCCGATGCCTGTGCTGAGCGGGGTTTTGAACTCAAGCAGGTGGCTTCTGGTTACCGTTTTCAAGTACGCCAGGAGCTGGCTCCCTGGGTGAGTCGGCTGTGGGAAGAGAAGCCCCAGCGATACACCCGGGCCATGCTGGAAACGTTGGCATTGATCGCCTATCGTCAGCCTATTACCCGGGGCGAAATTGAAGATGTGCGCGGTGTCAGCGTCAGCAGCACCATTATTCGCACCTTGCAGGAACGTGAATGGATTCGGGTCGTGGGTCACAGGGATGTGCCTGGCCGCCCAGCCATGTTTGCCACCACCCGGCAATTTTTGGATTATTTCAACCTGGAAAACCTTAACGAGCTCCCCCCCCTTTCAGAAATCCGTGATCTGGAAGAAACCGCGAAAGCACTCAATGAACAAAGTGACTTGCTGGAAAATATCGAGGCCACACCCCCCCTTACAGTTACCCTTGAAGGTGATACCAGTGAAGAGGTGAGCGCTGAAGAGCTGTTTGCGGAACTTGACGAAATGGAAGCCGAGTTACCCGACAACTTCGATGACCTTATTAAAAAACAGAAAATTGAAACACTGGCAACGGGTGATATCCCTGCCCACAATGAACCAGTAACAATAGTACCAGAGAACGAGGATCAAGAACCCACGCAAGCATCCGGGCACACTCAGGACGAGGATCACACGGACAATAACACCAGGCCGTCAGAACAAGGCGATAACAACGCCGATGATACTGGGCACCATTGAGCCGTTAGAAAAAACGATTGGTATAAACCCCATAGCCTTCTCTAATCTCCCGGAACCGGCGTCGTCCCCACAAAGGCACAAGCCATTGTGGGGACGGTGATGATGGCTTCCTTTTTTCTGAAGCGGTTTAACTCAACGCGCCTGTTTCGCTGTTTAACCTGATCTGGCTTTCAAATGCCCTTAAACGTTTATAAATCGAGATAAGCTCAACAATGGTGCTCCACGATTGCACCAAAAACTGGAAAGAAGATTCCACCTTGCTAAAGGCGTTAAGTACTTGCTGTAAAACCCCCAACGTAATGGCACCGGCAACAATGGTCGGCCCCATGGCAATCAGTGGCAAAACAATGGAAAACTGCAGGTAAGAGTATCGGGCAACATTAAAATACAGGTAGTGCTTATAGAGCCTGAAATAATTTTTACGCACGTTGTTAAACAATGTCTTTACCGTCACCGGCCCGGCCCGCTCTCCATGGTCTTCACCAAAGACCAGCTCTTTGCGGTAAGCCGCTTCCACTTTTTGGTTATTAAACTCGAGGCCCGGCAGTTTAATACCAACCACCGCCAACAAAACAGTGCCACTGGCTGCTGATATAATCGCTACCCACACCAGGGAATAGGGCACAGAACCCACCCAGGGCAGTTCAGTGACGTTAGCGCTGAGTGTAATCAATAAAGGAAAGAAGGCCGCCAGTGTCATAATGGAATACACCAGGGAGCTGCCCAGGCTTTCCATGATGGTAGCAAAACGCATCGTGTCTTCCTGCACCCGTTGTGCCGCCCCTTCAATATGCCGCAACCTGGGCCAGTGTTCCATGTAGTAATCGTTCATAGCGGTGCGCCAACGGAAAATATAGTGGCTGACAAAAAAAGCCATTAATACGGCCACCACAATATAAACCGCGGCAACCTTGGCAAACGTCAGGCATTTTTTTAAAAACTCGGGAAAAGTGACGCTACCGGGGTTCGTCAGCATCGTTTGCAGGGTATTATAAAAATCGCCGTACCATTCATTAATCCTTACATCGAGCTGTACCTGAAAATAGGTTGTGGCCAAAATCGCGATAGTGCCCAGTATGGACCAGCGCAGCCATTGTCGGCTGAAAAAAAATGATCGAAACATATGCCCCCTCTTTGACGGCTTTATTAAAACGCTTTTGACCTACCATAACCGAAAATGTTCAACGTGCCATTTTCAGGCACTGCCATTCGGTTAAAAATTAAACAATGTATAAAATGCCTGTTACCCAGATGGCAGTATAATAGCTGTTGTCCATAGAGCTATTTTGTCTCGTTCCCACGCTTCGCACGAACGCATACGCCACCAAAATAAAGGCACGGCGCGTTGATAAGGCCAAATACTGGCGTTATCCCAGTGCTTAAGATTATCAGGGAGCAAAAGAAGATTGTCAGAGGGATGTCGCTTATGGTGGCTTATGGTGGCTTATGGTGAACAAGGCAGGCATTCGCGCGCCGAGCGAGACTTCAGTTCACCGTGGTCAACAGAGCAGGGGGTTGCGTCTTGCGCGAATTACCAGGGAAAATCATCTTCCCCTGCGTCCAGTGCCAGTAGATCGCTGAAATCCAGTTGTCTTTCATTTTCTCCTTCATTATTCAGTGGGCTTTCAGGCACTGCAAAAGCCCCCTCCGGGCTTGCGACCGCTGCTATTGCTACTGGGTAGGGTTGAGCGCTAGTTAGACTTGTGGTTGCGGTTGCGGTTGCGGTTGTGATTGTGCTTGTGCCTGGGGCTGTCGTTCTCATTTCAGTATAAACGACGCTTCCACCAGACGAACCACTTACCTGTGATGTACTGATTTCTACACCCGTCGTTTCCGACCTTAACTGATGAGTGACAGAGCTGACCGCGCCAACACCAGGGATTGTCTGTTCATTAATGGATACCTGTGAACTAATGGACAATTGTTGCTCCTGGTAGCCACAGTGTAACGTGTTCATATGGGATTTGTATCCGAACCCATCCTTAAACCACTTTGCTGGACAGACAGGGCAACGAAAACAGGGCTCACCAGAACAACTTTTTCTGTGTCTATTCAAATGCTGTACTTGTGTGAATCCCCTACTACAACCAGGGCATACGTGGGGCCTCATCCCAGTGTGGATTAACTCATGTTTCCTGACGTCCTTTGGGAAGTCAAATTTTCTTTGACAAAATCTACATTGACGGTTTTTTTCATTCGTATGAGTTTTCATGTGTTGAATGAGATTAAGCCTTCGCGTAAATCTCCTGCCACAGGCTTCGCATTCATGGGGATTTTCTTCGGTATGGGTTTGAATGTGCTCTTCTAATTCGCTAGGCGTGTCAAAATCCATATGACAGTGCGTACAGGTATACATAGTTGGCATAGCCTCTCTGTGTTGTTAACTCAAGTTACGCGCCAGCACAGGCGCGTGGTTGATCAAATGATATGCCCATTGACTCTCTCTCCTGATTGCACTCTGATTACGCTCTGATTACGCTCTGATTGCGCTCTGATTGCGCTCTGATTGCTCTTTACGCTGCCAACGAACGCCAACTCGGCGTTGAAGCACCTCACAGTAGCAAGCCTCACCCGTCGTTTCTAATGTTCTAACGTCCAGTTTGTAAGCGCTAACGGGGTCATAAGGTTTGATTAGCGCTCTTGCGCCGAAGTAAAGGGCTTTGCGTCTTGCGCAAATTACCAGGGAAAATCATCTTCCAATGCGTCCAGCGCCAGTAGATCGCTGAAATCCAGTTGTCTTTCATTTTCTCCTTCATTATTCAGTGGGTTTTCAGGCACCGCAAAAGCGGCTTCCGGGCTTGCGACCGCTGCCATTGCTACTGGGTAGGGTTGAGCGCTGGTCAGACTTGTGGTTGTGGTTGTACTTGTACTTGTACTTGTGCCTGGGGCTGTCGTTCTCATTTCGGTATAAACGGAGCTTCCACCAGACGAATCACTTACCTGTGATGTACTGATTTCTACACCCGTCGTTTCCGACCTTAACTTATGAGTGACAGAGCAGACCGCGCCAACACCAGGGATTGTCTGTTCATTAATGGATACCTGTGAACTAATGGATAATTGTTGCTCCCGGTAGCCAGGGTGGCAATCGTCCATATGGAGTTTGTATCCGAACCCATTCTTAAACCACTTTGCTGGACAAACAGGGCAACGAAAACAGGGCTCACCATCACAACTTTTTCTGTGTCCATCCAAATGACTTTTTTTTAAGAAGCCTCTACCGCAACCAGGGCATACATGGGGCCGCTCCCCACTATGGATTTTCTGGTGTTTCGTGCGCTCGCAACGTTGGGAAAATATTCTCTCACAAAATCCGCATGGATAGATCTTTTTATTGATATGCGCTTGCATGTGTTGAATGAAATTACCCGTTTCGGCAAATTCCATGCCGCAGGCTTTGCACTTATAGGGCTTTTCTTCAGTATGGGTTCGAGTGTGCTCCTCTAATTCGCCGGGCGTGTCAAAATCCATATGACAGTGCGTACAGGTATACATAATTGGCATAGCCTCCTTATTCTGTTAACTCAAGTTACGCGCCAGCACAAGCGCGTAGCTGATAAAATGATGACCGGAGAGCTTTTACCCATTGACTCTCCTGATTGCGCTCTGATTGCGCTCTGATTGCGCTCTGATTGCGCTCTGATTGCGCTCTGATTGCTCTTTACGCTGCCAACGAACGCCAACTCGGCGTTGAAGCACCTCACAGTAGCAAGCCTCACCCGTCGTTTCTAATGTTCTAACGTCCAGTTTGTAAGCGCTAACGGGGTCATAAGGTTTGATTAGCGCTCTTGCGCCGAAGTAAAGGGCTTTGCGTCTTGCGCAAATTACCAGGGAAAATCATCTTCCAATGCGTCCAGTGCCAGTAGATCGCTGAAATCCAGTTGTCTTTCATTTTCTCCTTCATTATTCAGTGGGTTTTCAGGCACCGCAAAAGCGGCTTCCGGGCTTGCGACCGCTGCTATTGCTACCGGGTAGGGTTGAGCGCTGGTCAGACTTGCGGTTGTACTTGTACTTGTGCTTGTGCCTGGGGCTGTCGTTCTCATTTCAGTATAAACGACGCTTCCACCAGACGAACCACTTACCTGTGATGTACTGATTTCTACACCCGTCGTTTCCAACCTTAACTGATGAGTAACAGAGCTGACCGCGCCAACACCAGGGATTGTCTGTTCATTAATGGATACCTGTGAACTAATGGACAATTGTTGCTCCCGGTAGCCAGGGTGTTCATTATCCATATGTCTTTTGTAGCCCCTTTCATTCTTATACCACTTTGCTGGACAGATAGGGCAACGAAAACAGGCCTCACCATCACAAGTGTTTCTGTGTCTATTCAAAGGAGCAAGTTGCGTGAATCCCCTGCCACAATCAGGGCATACGAAGGGCCTCACCCCAGTGTGGATTCTCTCGTGTGTCCTGCATTCCTTTGTTCGGAGAAAATTTTTATGACAAAACCTGCATTGACGTTTTTTTTCATTAGCATGGGCTTGCAGGTGTTTAATGAGGTCAATCTTTAGGGCAAATCTCCTGCCACAGGCTTCGCATTCATGGGGATTTTCTCCAGTATGGGTTTGAATGTGCTCTTCTAATTCGCCGGGCGTGTCAAAATCCATATTACAGCGCGTACAGGTATACATAGGTGGCATAGTCTCCCTGTGTTGTTAACGCAAGTTACGCGCCAGCATAGGCGCGTAACTGATAAAATGATGACCGCAGAGCTTATACCCATTGACCCTCCTGATTGCGCTTTACGCTGACAACGAACGCCAGAGCCGCGTTAAAACTCCTCGCAATAGCTTCTTGTACCATTACTCGTTGCTTCTACTGTTCTGACGTCCAGTTTGTAAGCGCTAACGGGGTCATAAAGTTTGATTGGCGCTCAACCTTGAAGTAAAGGGCTTTGCGTCTCGCGCAAATTACCAGGGAAAATCATCTTCCAATGCGTCCAATGCCAGTAGATCGCTGAAATCCAGTTGTCTTTCACTATTCAGTGGGCTTTCAGGCACGGCAAAAGCCCCCTCCGGGCTTGCGACCGCCGCTATTGTTACTGGGTAGGGTTGAGCGCTGGTCAGACTTGCGGTTGCGGTTGCGGTTGCGGTTGTGGTTGTGCTTGGGGCTGTCGTTCTCATTTCAGTATAAACGACGCTTCCACCAGACGAATCACTTACCTGTGATGTACTGATTTCAACACCCGTCGTTGCCGACTTTAACTCATGAGTGACAGAGCTGACCGCGCCAACACCAGGGATTGCCTGTTTATTAATAAATACTCCAGAGAGTGGCTGCGCACCAATGGATAATTGTTGCTCCTGGTAGCCAGGGTGTTTACTACTCATATGCGCGTCGTAGCCAATTTTATTCTTATACCACTTTGCTTTACAGATAGGGCAGCGAAAACAGGCCTCACCACTACAACTGTCTCTGTGTCTATTCAAATGATATTCTCGTCTGAATCCCCTACCACAACCAGGGCATACGAAGGGCTTGATCCCAGTGTGGATTATCTCGTGTTTCCTGCAGTCCCTTGGGTAGCGAAATTTTTTTTGACAAAATCCGCATTGACGGTTTTGTTCATTAGTATGAGTTTTCATGTGTTGAATGAGATTAAGCTTTCGCGTAAATATCCTGCCACAGGCTTCGCATTTATGGGGATTTTCTCCAGTATGGGTTTGAATGTGTTCCTCTAATTCGCCGGGCGTGTCAAAATCCATCTGACAGTGCGTACAGGTATACATAGTTGGCATAGCCTCCCAGTGTTGTTAACGCAAGTTACGCACTAGAAGCCTGTCCGGGAATAGCGCCCGTAGCGAGGATCGCGAGAAATTGAGGATAAAAATTTCTGCTTCTGAGGAGAATAGCGGGGCTATTTGATGAAGAAGCAGGAATTTTCAGACCAATTTATCGCAACCGCAGTAGCGCAGTCTATTCTCGGACAGGCTCCTAGAAAAGGCGATTGGTATAACCTGCCCTTTATTACCAGTGAATATGGATTCCATCAGGGTATTTTAACAAGGAGGCACCCGCGTTGGCGCAATGGGAGAACATACCGCTATCAGGGTTAATCTTGCACTGAGTAACCTGCCCGGCGTAGGTATTGACAACATAAGCTCGAGTGCCTTCTGGATTAACGGCAATACCGGTGGGAACATAGACTTCTGTGGCACCTGTATCACCACAGGCTGAAAATTTACCCGTAGCCACATCAACATTGCAATGAACCACTTTTGAATCCCCCTGACTGGTTATATACGCTTGATCACCCGCCCCGTTGAAGGCCATTTCAGAGGGAATATAAAGTCCGGTAGCACCCGCGTTATGGCATTGGCTAAATTGACGGGTAACAGGATCAACCTCACAGACATTAACGCGCCCTCCCCACAAACTTAGTACAAAGGCACGATTTTCTTCCTTATTAAGGACAATATCCGACGAATGGGAAAATCCATATCCCCCGGTGTCAATACAATTGGAAAAATTGCCCGTCGCCGAATCAACGTGACACGCAATAATCTTCGAGTCAGCAAAATTCGCCACAAAAGCGCGCGTGCCCTTTTTATTTAAAGTAATACTTGCAGGTTGAGAGAGCTTTGAGGCACCGGTGTCGCCACAGTTTGAAAAATTCCCCGTCAGTTGATCCACCTTACATTGAACGACCCTGTTACTGGCGGAGTTGACAATAAATGCACGCGTCCCTTGCTGGTTGAGAACAACCATACCCGGGTTATTCAAGCCAGTGGCACCGGTATCACCGCAACGGGAAAAAGCACCCGTAGCCGGATTAATTTGACATTGAATGATTTTACTATAATCCCTTTTAAAAATATTATAACTGGTAATATAAGCTCGAGGTGGAGTGGCTTTAGCGAGGGGTTGAAGTTGACCACTTTCCGTTGACTCGTTCTGACTATAACTGGCTTTTGCCAGGTTAATGCCAATCAAAAATAACCCCGTGAGCAAGAACATGAGCAAGAGGGTCACACAATATAAAACAGGACATTTCATCTTGGACAGAAACATGTTTTAACGCTCCGATTTTTGATGAGTTCCAATGCGTTCCAATTGAGTTCTGATTAAAAGAAACTTTCCCCGTTCGTTAATCAAAACAGGTAAAGCGCTGCCTGTGCGTTGAAATGGTTGAAATGAATACGCCAGTACACCACCGCTGGCTTTGGCAAACTGTTCGCCTTTTTCCCGATTTCCCGATTTCCCGATTTCCCGATTTCCCGATTTCCCGATTTCCCGATCATCCTCCTGTGGTCAGTATTACCCCGGGGATATTGGCGGTTTTTGAACCGTATTCACACTGTGAACAGCGCAAGCCCATCTGCTTTGACCGGTGACGGGCTGATAGTGAGAAAATTAACCCTGTCGGTCACTGATAACAGGCCACCACAGTGGTGCGAATGCCCTGCGCGTTCAACCAGACTGCCACCCACAAACGCGATGTCTGATGCCCCGCAGAGCATCATCAACTCGCCGGTAGTGCTCCCAAGTATAACATCTATAGTGGGAGTTATAGTGGGAGCTCAGGAATGTGTCGGTCTGTGCCTGTTATCAGATAATTATTGTCCCCTTGTCGGTATCTGGCTTATACTTCCCGCGTTATTATCTCCTATCAACACGGCTAAAGCCGTCCGGTAACCGCATTTCATGACTATTGATACCCCCAATACCCGCGAGTCTGAGGTGGCTGAGTCCACGCGACCTCCCCAGGGAGAAAAACTCCAGAAAATACTCGCTGGCGCCGGCCTTGGCTCGCGCCGGGAAATGGAGCGCTGGTTAAGTGAAGGGCGTGTCAGTGTCAATAACAAAACTGCCGGGCTCGGTGATCGGGCCTGTACACGTGACACCATTACTGTGGACGGACGTCGAATCAACCTTGATGCTTACACGTCCGGTGTTCGTCGTCTTATTGCTTACAATAAACCCGAAGGTGAGATTTGCAGCCAGTCCGACCCGGAAGGTCGCCCAACCGTGTTTGACAGGCTGCCCAAACTCAAAGGTGGCCGCTGGATTGCCATTGGGCGTTTGGACATTAACACCTCTGGCCTGTTGCTATTTACTACTGATGGCGAGTTGGCCAGCCGGTTAATGCACCCATCAAACAGTATTGAGCGGGAATATGCCGTGCGGGTAATGGGTGATATTACGTCGGCCAAGGTCAAGCGTTTGTATGAGGGTGTTGAGCTTGACGATGGTTCGGCGCGTTTTACCGATATTGTGGATGCCGGGGGCAGCGGCGTTAATCGTTGGTTTCATGTCTGTATTCTTGAAGGCCGTAACCGGGAAGTTCGCCGCTTGTGGGCGTCTCAGGAACTGACGGTGAGCCGGTTAAAGCGTGTACGCTTTGGCTCGATGATGATGCCTGACCGACTCCGGGTCGGGCATTGGCAGGAAATGGGTAAAGCGGATATTGACCGGCTTGCCGAACTGGTGGATCTGCCACCGGCAAAAGCCTATGTTCGCCCACCGGCTGAGCGAGAAGTCAGGCAGTCCCATAAAAAGCCAGTGTCCAGGCGGGCAGAGGCCGTCAGCGGGAAAAACAAAAAACGACCGGGTCGCAAAAAGTGACTGAGTTGACTGAGATAAAGGAAGGGACGACTGAATAACTTTGTCAGCGTCCTGTTTCCGAAAGAATCGTGCAAGACATCAAGATTTTTCTTGGTCTGAAAATGGTTTGTCAGCCTACTTAAACCGTTTTAGCGAAACACCTCTTTTGATGCGTAAACATTAGAAGTACTAACGAACCAATTGAGCTGCTTTGGCAGAAAGGCTTTCTATTTCATGGTTTTTCTGACAGGCACTATAATAAGGTCAGTCATTTTTTCTGATGTATAATGAAATGAATAATAACAGTACTCATTCTGTTGCTACCAATAAAGCGCTCTTTATTTTTATAGCAGGTATTATTCTACTGGTTGGCATTGTGCCTGCCTGCTTATTTTATTCAATTCAACCTGATTCTGCCCAGAATATTGCCTGGGGCAACGCCTGGTCATGGGGGTATGATGAGCACCCACCCCTGGGAGCCTGGTTATTAACATTGATGGTAACCCTTTTCCATAATCGTGAATGGGGAACATTTTTTGCCAATACTGTTTGCATGATAGTAACCTTTATCTACGTTTACAGGTTGGGCAAGTTATTTTTAGATACTGTCACGGCATTGGCAGCAACTGTACTATCAGCATTATGTGCCTATTACTTTGTTAATGTGTTGTTGCAGTATAATCAAAATACCATTATGCTGCCTTTTTGGGTAATGACCGCATTTTATTGCTGGCAGGCGATGAGTCATCCTGGCTGGTATAACTGGCTGTTGCTGGGGGCAGTTGCCGCGTTATCAATGTTAGCCAAGTATGAATCTGCCATTATATTGTTGCTGGAGGCCGGTTATTTATTGAGTCACTATCGTCGTGAATATACTAAATACTTAATGGCAGCATTTGCCATTTTTGTCGTACTGTTACTGCCACATATTATCTGGCTGGCGCAAACAAATTTCCTCCCACTTCATTATTTGCTCTCCCGTTCAGATATTTATAATGATGGTTTTTTATACAGTCATTTATACAGACCGCTGATGGCGTTTGTTGTGCAGCTTTCCAACATTATTCCCATAGCCATCGCGCTCTATATTTTCTATCGCACGGGTAAAATAAAAAAATCAGATACAACAGTATCCCCAATGAATTACCTGGTTTTTTTGGGATGGTCACCTTTATTACTAGTGATAGCCATTGCCGTAATAGGTGGGATAAATATCAGGGCAGAATGGGGATTTCCATTGTTTATCTTATCGGTACCAGCAGGGTTTTTATGGTACGGGATGAAATTTCAATCCAATGCATTAAAGCTGCTACTACCGGCCGTACTGGTTATACAGATCATAGTATTTATTGGCTATACCGCGATTAATTTTTATGACAAGCGCGTGCATCATATTAACTTACCAGGTTATGCGCTGGCCAGGGTCGCACAACACTATTGGCAGCAAAAAGTTGGCAATCTACCGATTCGTTATACCGGATCATTGACGGGCGGAATCGGTTATTATTTGTCAGCCTATCTACCGAGCCATCCTGCTTTTATCAGTCATTTATCATTGGCAAACAGCCCATGGGTCAATAAACAAGATTTTTTGACCCACGGTGCGTTATTAATTTATAAGGGCTGTCAGCAAGATTTACCCGCCACTATTTCTGGGCTGGATAATGTTAAACAAAGGGATATAACATGCTTTTCACTGCCAGCGGCAAATAAAAGGTCGAATGTAACCGTTCATTTTACCCTGGCGATTGTGCCACCTTCAGGTAAGCAAAAGACTCTGCTGCCACAAGCTCAGCAACCACATTCTCAATAGGTAATAAGGGCCATAGAGTGAATTGTGATTGCAATGGTCTGTACCAATTAGAAAAAACCAGGGTGAACCCTATTATCAGGACAATAAATCAACATATTTACGTGAATCCAACTCTCTTCCATCACAGTTATGGACAAACTCACTGTATTTTTATACAGTCTCCACCCTATCTATTATCCATTATCAACCAGGAGCGGGCAGTGTCTATTACCCCCATGTGGCGAGTTGACCGGGACGGAAGTATGTTTACCGACAAAAAAGCAGCAGAAGAGCACGACAAAATGATGGAGCTGGCTGATAACCTGTCAAGCCTGCTGGAAGCTAACTTCACTATTGATGACACTCTGGCAGAAAACATCGGCCTACTGCTCGCGCGAAATAAAGAAACACTTGCCAAAGCGTTTAAAGGAAAACCTGAACTGATTCAGAGTATCACATCAATAGGTGGCAATAGTGAAGACAACAGTGAAAAAAACAGTGAAGACAATAACCGCAGTAGCGCGGTAGAGCAGTAGCGCGGTCTATTCTCCGACAGGCTCCTGGGCTTTCAAGAGGGTTTTGCTGACTCCCGGTAACAACAAGCGTTATCTCAATGTCACCGATGATGCTTGTGCGATGCGATAGATCAAGGAAAACGGATTATCCTATTTATCTCCCTTCCCGGGTTGTGTACCATCACCGCACATTGGTTTTAATGACTTATACTCACTCGCTTTGCTAGGAGCCTGTCCGAGAATAGCGCCCGTAGCGAGGATTACGAGAAATTGAGGATAAAAATTTCTGCTTCTGAGGATAATAGTGGGGCTATTTGACGAAGAAGCAGGAATTTTTAGACCAATTTATCGCAACCGCAGTAGGGTAGTCTATTCTCGGACAGGCTCCTAACAAAGGCGGGGAAAATGGATAAGTAATAAAAAAGTCGCAGTACCGATATACCGCGCCACGACAGTTTCACTATCTTGCAGGAGAAGGCTATGGCATTGCCGACCAATGATCTTCATCTTACCCCCCTCAACAGTCTGCACCTTGAACAAGGTGCCAAAATGGTGCCTTTTGCGGGTTATTCCATGCCCGTACAGTACGCCCCTGGTGTCAAAAAAGAGCACCTTCATACCCGTAAGCTGGCGGGTCTGTTTGATGTCTCCCATATGGGACAGGTACTATTGAGTGGCCCTGAAGCCGCCGCTGACCTTGAAAAACTGATGCCTGTTGACATTATCGATCTACCCGAGGGTAAACAACGCTATGGGCTGTTTACCAATGAGCGGGGAGGCATTCTTGATGATTTGATGGTAACGCGTTTTCCTTCTGTTGATGGTAAAGACTGCCTGTATGTGGTGGTTAATGCCGCCTGCAAAGTCCGGGACATTGCCCATATGAAAGCCTCTTTGAGTGAAAGTACTGTCCTGGAAGTACTTGATGATCGGGCGCTGATTGCCCTGCAAGGGCCTAAAGCCGTTGATGCCCTGGCCCGCTTTGCGCCGCAAGTGAATAATATGGTGTTTATGGACGCGCGACAGCTGAGTATTGCCAACGTAGACTGCTATGTCAGCCGCTCAGGCTATACCGGCGAAGATGGCTTTGAACTGTCCATACCAGCAGATCAAGCCATTACCCTATGTAAACAGCTACTGGAGCAACCCGAGGTTGAGCTGATTGGTCTTGGCGCTCGTGATTCTCTGCGCCTGGAATCCGGCCTGTGTTTGTACGGTCATGATATTGATGAAACGACAACGCCTGTCTCTGGCAGTCTGTTATGGGCTATCAGCAAAAGTCGCAGAGCCGGTGGCGCAAGGGCAGGTGGCTTTCCCGGTGCCCATAGCATTTTCAAGCAGATCGACGCCAAAGACGTTGATAGCAAGCGGGTTGGTTTGACCGGTTCGAGTCGAGCCCCTGTGCGTGAAGGGGCTGAGCTCGTTAATAAAGAAGGCGAAGTCATTGGTAAAGTGACCTCCGGTACCTTTGGCCCGACGGCAGGTGTACCGGTTGCCATGGGATACCTCCAAAAAGCGTATACTCCACTCGGTACAGAAGTGTTTGCCCTGGTCAGAGGGAAACAGTTACCGATGACCGTGAGCAAAATGCCTTTTATCCAGCAACGTTACCACCGCGGCTAGGAGGCTGTCGGACTGATGCTTTCGAGCATAAAATTCAGTAGGGCGAGTCAGAATTTTTGATTAATTTATGCGAATAGTTGACCTATTTAAGCAAATTGATCGGACATTCTGGCCGCGCTTTCTCGCGCTTTCTGGATTTCAGGCCGAAATTGTCTTAAGTCCGACAGGCTCCTGGTTTATTCCTGACATCTTCCTCGTCGTTTACGATAAGGGGGATGGATGTTAAGGAGCAGTCTTAACAGTCATGCTCCTACTGCGGCTACGATAAATGGGCCTAAAAAATCGCTTTTGTTCGTCAAATAGTCCCGCTATTCTCCTCACAAAAGCGGCTTTTTATCCGCCATTTCTCGCGATCCTCACTACGGGCAGACTTTTAAGACTACTTCTGAGAAGTTAATTTGCCTACCCATATCTGGTAATTAATTTTATTCTCCTTTGAAATTTTTTTATAGGCTGATTTGATATTTTTAAAATCTTTTTTTGGTACTGGCCTGTTGCCAGTATAGACCCTCATATAATACAACAAACTTTCATCATATTCTTTTCTTAAATAATAGGAAAAAGCTATTGAATGGTATAAAGCACACAGCGTATAGTCATCCATTATAGCTAAATACTTCCCCTTAATATCCAACAGCCCTTGAAGACAATCAATATCATATAAATAATCTAAAATAATATGTTTTTGAATAGTGAACCAAATATCACGGGGAAAACTTTCAGCTATTAAATAAAGCTCCTTCATTAATGTTTTATCTTTTTCACTCCTTGCTTCTTTATATTTTCTTAACCATTCTCTCCGGGTTTTTCGTAACTTTGATTTGTGTATTTGTGGTGGTTTCATATATGATGGTTGCTGTTGCACCCTGAAAAATGAATCAGGCACAGTATCCAACGGTTGTTTATTGGCAGACATTTGATCAGCCAAAATACAACTGTCACAAAACCAATTATCTTGCGCTGTTTCCTGACGACACTTTGTGCAGATACCAGCAACGCTATGTATAGAAAGGAAATAAAAGAGAAAAAATAAATACCTGGCTTTCACATTACACCTCATATATAAGTCATCAACTTTTTCAAATATAGGAGCATATTTATAATACGCTAGGAGCCTGTCGGACTTATGCTTTCGAGCATAAAATTCAGTAGGGCGAGTCAGAATTTTCGATTAATTTATGCGAATAGTTGACCTATTTAAGCAAATTGATCGGACATTCTGGCCGCGCTTTCTCGCGATTTCTGCATTTCAGACCGAAATTGTCTTAAGTACATGACCAAATGAAAACATATATTTTCTTGCTGGCACGCCTTGCAAGGCCTGTAGACCAACTTGAAAAGCAAATGGTCATGTACTTAAGTCCGACAGGCTTCTAGGAGCCTGACCGAGAATAGCGCCCGTAGCGAGGATTACGAGAAATTGAGGATAAAAATTTCTGCTTCTGAGGATAATAGTGGGGCTATTTGACGAAGAAGCAGGAATTTTTAGACCAATTTATCGCAACCGCAGTAGGGCAGTCTATTCTCCGACAGGCTCCTAGTACCGGGCTTATTGGCGTTGTAAACAAAATCAAGGGGAAGCTTTGCATACAACTTCCAAACAAACAGAAAGCGTTGTACGCATGAAGGTGCTTTACCGTTTTTCACGACACCCTCTGTGGTATCACAGTGAGCACATGAAACGTTAATGACCGCAGGAAAAACGGAGAAGGTATTAATAAAGCAGGTCTATTGAATAGACGCGATCAACGCGTCTGATTCATCCACCCTCAGCGGTTATAGTGCTTCAAAGGTCTGATCTTGAATCTTGAAAATCAAACAGAACGAATCAAGATCTGCCCCCTTGCGCACCAATAAAACCTCGTTCAAACTGAGGCATTGCTACCCTCCATGTAGACTTTATACTGTTTAGAGATTTTTATGAGTAACGCAGATAGTATGCCACTCAACATAGTGGGCGAACCCCTTGAATCATGTTGTACCAACCCAGTTACTGGCTTTTTCCGAGATGGCTATTGTCGAACCATCAAGCAAGATAGTGGTTTGCATACCGTCTGTGCCCAGTTAGATAACGAGTTCCTTCAGTTTTCACTGAGCAAAGGAAATGATCTGATCACCCCCCGGCCAGATTTCGATTTTCCGGGATTAAAAGCAGGTAACCGTTGGTGTCTATGCGCCATGCGATGGGCAGAAGCCTGGGAAGCCAATAAGGCACCGAGGGTTCTGTTACGCGCCACACATATCAAAACCCTTGAAGTCATTCCCCTTGAAGTGCTAAAACAATATGCGATTGATCTTAATTAAAGGGCATTGGCACCTTCTCCATCGAGATCGCTGGAGCGAGGAGCCTGTCGGACTTAAGACAATGTCGGCCTAAAATCCAGAAAGCGCGAGAAAGCGCGGCCAGAATTTCCGATCAATTTGCTTAAATAGATCAACTATTCGCGCAAATTGATCGAAAGTTCTGACTCGCCCTACTGAATTTTATGCTCGAAAGCATAAGTCCGACAGGCTCCAAGCATAGAATAGCCAGCGTTGATTTTTCTTATTGCCGACATAAGACCACTGCCCATCCATCTGGCAGATCAATACCCGCTCTTTATTGTCGAAAGGAAGTGATGTCAACCTGTTTGAAACATGACCGAACTACCGTATAGTTCCCGGTGTTTCAGCCCTGCTATTAACAGATTTACCGTGATTAGCTTAAAAAAGGGTTGCTATTCATCACTCTCTTCGTTACAAGGCTCTATTGACTTAATCATCCTAAATCATGCCTTGAAAGTCGATTTCATATGACCAAAAAACCGGGTTTAACAGAGCTAAAAAAGCAGTTGAGAAAGAAGTCCCAGAATGAGCTGGTAGAAGAAGTTGCTCATCTCTATAAAAAGTTCAGTAATGTCAAAGCGTTTTATCAAGCCTCTTTCTTTAATGACGACTCTGCTGTTCTGGAGAAATACAAGAAGATTGTTAGGGATGAGTACATCCCCACTGGAAGAAGGCAATTCCCCAGGATGCGGGCATCCGTGGCGAGAAAAGCCATTTCGGATTACAAAAAAATATCCTGCTCAGATCCCGGTATTGCCGACATTATGCTCACGTTTGTAGAGTCTGGCGTCTGGTGCGCTAAGGAGTACGGCGATATCGATGAACCATTCTATTGCAGCATGGAAAGCATGTATGAAAGTGCTGCCAAGTTCATTACAAAAGAGAACCTCCTTAACGATTTTAAAGACCGCTTGCTTGCCATCGTAGAGGATACAGACAAAATGGGCTGGGGATTCCATGACACATTATCAGACACCTATGAATTCTATATAGACAGTACTGATTGAGATGACGACCGATATAGGACACCCAAACGCCGATATAGCGATATAGAAAGCGATATAGGACACCCATAATTTTGACCATATAAAAATTAAGGATAAATTTATGGGTGTCCTGTTCTTACTGTTCTTACTTTTGCGTACCAGTTACTTCTGTTCAAATAACAGGCTGATTGTTTTGATTGATAAAAATAAACGAGACCGGCCGTCTTGCTGCTGTAATGTCTCAAACCCAAACTGTTCATAAAATGCTTTTACGCTGTCATTTAGACAATCAACAATAACAGCATAGGCTTTCATATGCGCACTGATTGCCAGTAAATGCTCCAGGGCTTTTATCAGAGTAATTTTCACCAAGCCTTCTCCCTTATACTGCTCATGGACGGCTAACTGAGCTAACAGAAAAACAGGAATAGGGTAGCGAGGTAACTTTTTTGCCAGCCGATCCGGTAACGTTTGCCGGGCAATGGAACCCGGTGCAATGCTGTAAAAAGCACATATCAGGTATTTTCCACCCACTAATGGCTTTTGAGCAGGCAATACCATTGTCCGACTGATACCTGACTGCATATGCCTGATCGCCTGTTTTTTCAAAAACTGATCCAGCGCCGACTCACCACAAAAAAAAGAGTCCCGATCATGCAGCTTTTTGTCCAATTCAACAAACGTCGTTGACCAGCTCATTGAATGCCCTGCTCCCGCGTCAGTCGCAATGCATCCTTTAGCTTTTTATTGGGCTGTTTTACTTGCTGACATGCAGTGGTAAAACGATCAAACACGTCGTCTTCCACCACCATGCTTTCATGCTCGGCTATCACCCGCGTCGCGTCCTGATCCATTAAATGAACAACATATTCTGTCAAGCTTTTCAGCCCCAATAGCGCTGAAGCTTTTTCTGCCTTTGCCTTTATCTCTTCATTTAACCTTAAATCCAGTCGTGCTGTAGCCATTGCCTGCCTCCTTTGTACGGATTATACCCGTACAATTGAGTTTAGCGGTTATTGGCAAACTGTCAATATGTACGGAAGAATGGCGGAATAAAAACAACTCTTAACGAGACAAAAACATTGTAAAACAGGGTATTACCAACGAAATATGGAAATATAGGGACGAAATAAATATAGGAGGGAAATATAGGGGAAATATAGAAAGGAAATATAGGAAATATAGGAAATATAGGACACCCATAATTAGGAAATATAGAGGAAATATAGGGAAATATAGGACACCCATAATTTTGACCATATAAAAATTAAAGGAAATAAAGGACACCCACAATCTCACGGAAATAAAGGAAATAAAGGACACCCACAATCTTAACCCTGGTCACAGATGAGGCGCTTAAAGGCCCCCAACTCTCCACTACCTTATTAAAACCCGGCACTGGCCGGGTTTATTTCTGGCTCACCCACACAAGCATTTCATCGTGCGAAAAAGCAAAGGATTCTATACACTTAGCGTTATTCTTATCACCCATCTTCCATACCTACGGTATTTATCACCGTGGGGTTGTACTGATGGGCATAGCACCGCGACAGAACCGGATACCCTATGGCCAAACGACCAGCGAAATCAAAAGCGCCCACCCAATCCTTTGAAGAAACCCTCTGGGACTCTGCTAATAAATTGCGGGGCAGTGTGGAATCGTCGGAGTATAAGCACATTGTCTTGAGCTTGATCTTTCTGAAGTTTATCAGTGATAAGTTCGAGACCCGCAAGGAAGAACTGATCGCCGAAGGGATGGAACAGTACACCGATATGGTGGATTTTTACACCATGAAGAACGTGTTCTTTCTGCCCGAAGAAAGCCGCTGGAACCATATTCTCAAGCACGCCAAGCAGGATGATATTGCCGTTAAGATTGATACGGCCCTGCACACGGTGGAGAAAAACAACAAGTCCCTGGCCGGTGCCTTGCCTGATAACTACTTTTCACGGTTAGGGCTGGATGGCAGCAAGCTGGCGGCGCTGATTGATACCATTAACAATATCGATACCATTGCCCAAAAGAGGGCCGACGAGTGTCATATGACCGAAGAAGACCTGGTAGGCCGGGTCTATGAATACTTTCTGGGCAAGTTTGCTGCCAGTGAGGGTAAAGGTGGCGGTGAGTTCTATACGCCCAAGTCCGTGGTTTCATTGATTGCCGAAATGATTGAGCCGTTTAAAGGAAAAATCTACGACCCCTGCTGTGGCTCCGGCGGTATGTTTGTGCAGTCCATCAAGTTTATTAACAGCCATCACGGTAACCGCAAAGATATCTCCATTTACGGGCAGGAATACACCAGCACCACCTATAAGCTGGCGAAAATGAACCTGGCCATCCGGGGCATTGCCGGGAACCTGGGGGATGTGGCCGGGGATACCTTTTTTAAAGACCAGCACCCCGACCTGAAGGCCGACTTTATTATGGCTAACCCGCCGTTTAACCAAAAACAGTGGCGGGCTGATAGCGAACTGAACGACGACCCACGCTGGGAAGGGTACGAAACTCCACCCACGGGCAATGCCAACTATGCGTGGATCATGCATATGATCAGCAAACTGTCCGAAAAGGGTACGGCAGGCTTTGTGCTGGCCAACGGTTCCATGAGTTCCAACACCTCCGGCGAAGGGGCTATCCGTAAAACCATTATTGACAATGATTTGGTGGACTGCATGATTGCCCTGCCGGGGCAGTTGTTTTATACCACGCAGATTCCCGTCTGCCTGTGGTTCCTCACCAAAAACAAATGGACGGATGCCGAGCGTGGTTACCGCAACCGGCAGGAAGAAACCCTGTTTATTGATGCCCGCCAGATGGGCACCATGGTCAGCCGCACCCATAAAGAACTGACCACTGACGATATCGCCAAGATTGCCCGCACTTACCATGCGTGGCGTGGGGAAGAAAAGGACGGCGACTATGAAGATGTGGCCGGTTTCTGTAAGGCTGCATCGTTAGAGGAGATTAAAGCTAACGACTACGTACTGACACCGGGGCGTTATGTGGGTGCTGCGGAGCTGGAAGATGATGGGATTCCCTTTGAGACCAAAATGACAGAACTGAGTAAAACCCTGTACCGGCAGATGGATGAGGCCAAGGAGCTGGATCGTGTGATTCGTGGGAATTTGGAGGTATTGGGTTATGGGGAGTGAGTGGGTATCAAAGCCTCTTGGAGAACTGATTGTCTTGCAAAGGGGGCATGACCTTCCAGCTCAGAACCGTAAAGAAGGCTCTGTTCCAATCATGGGATCATCTGGTTTAACAGGCTATCACAGTGTAGCTAAAATCCTTGGGCCAGGTGTTGTGATTGGTCGCAGTGGCAATTCAATGGGCGAAGTGAGCTTTTCTGCAAAAGATTACTGGCCTCTAAATACATGTCTTTATGTTACAGACTTTAAGGGAAACGACCCTTTATACATTTATTATTTTCTTCAAACAATTGACTTCGACCAGTTTAACTCAGGTAGTGCACAAAAGTCTCTGAACAGGAACGCAGTCTATCCCTACGAAGTACTCTTTACCCAAAATAAGTTCGAACAGAAATTAATAGGGAAAGTACTTGCAAATTTAGACAATAAAATTCAACTCAACCGCCAAACCAACCAAACCCTCGAGCAGATGGCACAAGCCCTGTTCAAAAGCTGGTTTGTGGATTTTGATCCGGTGATCGACAATGCACTGGCGGCTGGCAACCCGATTCCACCAGCGTTGGCTACTCGTGCAGAAAGCAGAAAGTCCCTGCACGGGTCGGCTGATAATACGCCGCAGTTGCCCGAGCATATCCGCGCTCTGTTCCCGGAGCGTTTTACCCATCATCCTGATAGGGGGTGGATTCCTGAGGGGTGGGAGGTTAACCCCATTGGCAAAGTGATTGATAATGTCGGTGGTGGAACCCCCAAAACAAAAGAAGGCACATTCTGGATTGGGGGCACACACCCATTTTGCACACCAAAAGATATGTCGTCACTCACCAGTAAAACGCTGCTTGAGACCGAGCGTCATCTAACAGAGGCGGGGGTAGCAAAGATCAGTTCTGGGCAGTTACCTCAGGGCACAGTTTTGATGTCATCCAGAGCCCCTATTGGTTATCTGGCAATAACTGATGTACCTGTTTCCGTGAACCAGGGCATCATAGCAATGAAGCCCAATGAGCTATTTAGTAGTGAATACATTCTTAGCTGGGCAGAAGCCAGCATGGAAGAAGTTGTATCGAGAGCTAACGGCAGTACCTTTCTTGAAATCAGCAAAAAGAATTTCAGAGAAATCCCTTTTCTGATCCCCAGCGCAGATGTATTGAAGCAGTTTGACGCAATTGCCAAGCCCTACTTTCAGAGAATCACGTCAATACAAAAAGATGTAGACCAATTAACCAAACTCCGAGACACCCTACTCCCCAAACTCATCTCCGGCGAACTACGGTTGCCTAACACCCACCAGCCAGAACCCGACACCAAAAAAAAGGACAGCCATGAAACCCACGGGTATTGAAATCTATCAGGCCGATGAAGGGCAACCCATTGAAGTGCGCCTTGAACAGGAAACACTCTGGCTAACGCTGTCACAGTTGGCGGACCTGTTTGGCCGTGATAAATCCGTTATCTCCAGACACCTGAAAACTATTTTTGATACGGGTGAACTGGAACGGAAAGCAACTGTTGCAAAAAATGCAACGGTTCAAACCGAGGGTAAACGGCAAGTTCAGCGGCAGGTAGAGTTCTATAATCTGGATGCCATTATTTCTGTGGGTTACCGGGTTAACTCCAAAAAAGGAACCCAGTTCCGCATCTGGGCCACCCAGCGGCTCAAGGATTATCTCCAACAGGGTTATGCCCTGAATAAACAACGCTTTGAGCAGAACGCTGCCGAGCTGGAACAAGCCCTTAGCCTGATTAAAAAGGCGGCTCAGTCGCCAGCATTAAGTACCGATATGGGGCGGGGTTTGCTGTCAATCTCGCGCCGGTACACCCAGACCTTTCTCTGGCTCCAGCGCTACGACGAAGGCTTACTGGAAGAACCTGCCGGACAACAAGGCGGACAACTGCCCACAACAACCGATGCGACCCATGCCCTTGAGCAGCTCAAGCAACAGCTCATGGAACGCGGCGAAGCCACAACACTCTTTGCTCAACCCAGACCCCCTGACGGGCTAGCCGGTATTTTCGGCAATCTTGAACAAAGTGTGTTTGGCAATGAAGCCTACCCCAGCATTGAAAGCAAAGCCGCACACCTGCTCTACTTCGTCGTCAAAAATCACCCTTTTGCTGATGGTAATAAACGCAGCGGTGCCTTTTTATTTGTGGACTTTCTGCACCGCAACCAGCGACTCTACAATGACAATGACGAACCTGTCATTAACGACACTGGCCTGGCCGCGCTGACCTTGCTGGTTGCGGAGTCTGACCCGAAACAGAAAGATACCCTGATTCGGCTGATCATGAATATGCTCGCTCCCCCTGCCAGCACTGATTAACGCATCACGGCGATGCCCGCATGATGACCAAAAAAAGGACAAGCCCCATGAAGTTCACCGAAGAACAGTTAGAACGTGCCATTATTCAACTCCTGCAAGAGCAGGGGTACCCTCACCACAGCGGTGCGACCCTTGAGCGTACACCGCAAGACGTACTGATTGCTGAAGACCTGCGAAGCTTTCTTGCTGAGCGGTATCAAGCCGATGGCATTACCACCAGCGAGATAGACACGATTATTCGCCAGCTCGATACCCTGCCTTCCAGCGACTTGTACGACAGCAATAAACAGTTTTGCAAATGGCTGTCGGATGGGATGCTGTTAAAGCGTGAAGATCGCGACCAAAAAGACTTACATATCCAGCTGATTGATTACACCGAGCAAGATAACAACCACTACCGATTGGTCAACCAGCTTGAGATTGAAGGGGCCGACGGCGATAAACGTATCCCTGACGGTATTTTATACGTCAACGGCCTGCCTTTGGTGGTGTTTGAGTTTAAAAGCGCCATTCGTGAAGAGCAGGCGAATATCCATCAGGCTTGGGTACAGCTGACCACCCGTTACCGGCGGGATATTCCTAAGCTGTTTGTCTATAACACCTTCTGTGTAATCAGTGATGGCGTTAACAATAAGATGGGGGCGCTGTTCTCCCCCTACGAATTCTTCTACGCCTGGCGCAAAATCACTGGTGACGAGTCCGTAGAGAAAGACGGCATTGACTCACTGCACACGATGCTGCAAGGGTTGTTTGATAAAGGTCGCTTACGGCAGGTGCTGCGCCACTTTATCTTCTTCCCCGACACAGGCAAGCAAGAGGTTAAGATTGTCTGCCGTTATCCGCAGTTCTACGCCGCCAATAAACTCTATCATCATATTAAGGCCCACCGTAAGCCAGAAGGGGACGGTAAAGGCGGCACCTACTTTGGTGCCACCGGCTGTGGCAAGAGTTACACCATGCAGTTTCTGGCACGGTTGCTGATGAAGTCCGTTGACTTTGAAAGCCCGACACTGGTGCTGATTACTGACCGTACCGACCTTGATGACCAGCTCACCAAACAGTTTACCAATGCCAAAGGCTATATTGGTGACAACAGCATTGAGACGGTAGAAAGCCGGGCTGACCTGCGCGCCAAGCTCAAAGGCCGCAACAGTGGCGGGGTGTTCCTGACCACCATTCATAAATTTACTGAAGATGCCGAGCTACTCACAGAACGCACCAATGTGATTTGCGTCTCTGACGAAGCCCACCGCAGCCAGGTGAACCTTGACCAGAAATTCACGGTTACCGAAAAAGGCGTGCGCCACATCTATGGTTTTGCGAAATACCTCCATGACTCCTTACCCAATGCCACCTATGTAGGCTTCACTGGCACGCCTATTGACGCAACATTAGACGTGTTTGGTCAGGTAGTGGACAGCTATACCATGAGTGAATCCGTCAATGATGAAATCACTGTGCGGGTTGTCTATGAAGGCCGTGCAGCGAAAGTGGTGTTGGATAACCGCAAACTCGAAGAGATCGAGAAATACTACCAGGACTGCGCCGAGGCCGGTGCTAATGAGCACCAGATTGAAGAAAGCAAAAAAGCAACAGCCAATATGGGCAGCATCCTCAGTGACCCGGACCGTATCAGTGCCTTAGCCAACGACTTTGTGCGGCACTACGAGAACCGGGTGGCTGAAGGCTCGACCATTAAAGGCAAGGCGATGTTTGTCTCCAGCAGCCGGGAGTGTGCCTGGGCGTTTTATCAGCAACTGCGACAACTGCGCCCGGCCTGGTTTGACGTGCGTGAATGCGAAGAAGGCAGCACCCTCAGCGAGCAGGAAAAGAAAAAAATCAAACCCATGGAACGGGTCAAGATGGTAATGACGCGGGGTAAGGATGACGAGAAGCCTTTGTATGACCTGCTGGGCACCAAAGACTACCGCAAAGAGCTGGACCGGCAGTTTAAAAATGATAAGTCGAACTTCAAGATCGCCATTGTCGTGGATATGTGGCTGACCGGGTTCGACGTGCCGTTTCTCGACAGCATCTACATTGATAAACCCATCCAGAAACATAACCTGATCCAGACCATCTCCCGAGTGAACCGTAAGTTTGCGGGCAAAGACAAAGGGCTGGTAGTGGATTATATCGGCATTAAAAGTGCCATGAACCAAGCCCTGGCGCAGTTCTCCAAGGCCGATGAGACGAACTTTGAAGACATTGCCCAATCGGTGATTGTGGTGAAAGACCATCTCGATTTGCTCAGGCAGATGTTCCATACCTTTGATGCCCGCCCCTATTTTAGCGGTGCCCCCGTTGCCCAGTTAAACTGCCTGAACAATGCTGCCGAATTTGTGCTTGGCACCGGCAAGCTGGAAAAGCGGTTTATGGCGTTAGTGAAACGGGTTAAGGCCGCCTACGATGTGTGCTGTGGCAGCGAGAAGCTCAGCCAGAACGATAAAGACCAGGTGCACTTTTATTTAGCTGTGCGCTCCATCGTCTACAAACTCACCCGTGGCGATGCCCCTGACACGGCCCAGATGAACGCCAGGGTAAGGGAGATGATTGCCCAGGCGATTCAGAGCGATGGAGTACAGGAAGTCTTCAAGCTGGGTGATGAAAATGCCACCGCCATTGATATTTTCGACGAGGACTATCTGGCTAAAATCGACAAGATCAAGCTGCCCAATACCAAAATCCAACTGCTTCAGAAAATGCTGCAAAAAGCCCTGGAAGGTTTCAAGCAGACCAACAAGGCCAAAGGCATTGAGTTTACCCAGCGCTTTCAAACCCTCGTGAACAGGTACAACGAACGTAAGGAAGAAGACGTGCTGGTCAGTGAAGTGCTGGAAGAATTCTCTGACCAGATCATCGACCTGATGGCTGACCTGAAACGTGAGATGGGTTCGTTCGAAGGGATGGGCATTGGTTTTGAGGAGAAGGCGTTCTACGACATCCTGAAGTCCCTGGCGATCAAGTATGACTTCAGCTACCCCGAAGATAAACTGCTCGAACTGGCGAAAGCCGTGAAAGGGGTTGTGGATGATAAAGCGAAATACACCGACTGGAGCCAGCGGGACGATATTAAGTCTGAGCTCAAGGTGGCGTTGATTTTATTGCTGGCCCAGTTTGGGTATCCACCGGTGGATCGGGACGAAGTGTATAAGGAAATCTTCGAGCAGGCAGAGAATTTTAAGAAGCACCGTACCGAGGTGTAAATCGCACTGTTATGACGCCTGCATACCGTACACTTTTACCCGTGAGCAATAAGCATGAAAGATGCCAGTACCGTTGTTGCGCTTGATTTTGAAACCACTGGGCTATCCCCTGACGAAGGCGACAGAGGCATCGACATTGGAACCCGCAGGTTGACTGAGGAGCAAATGAGCAATGCCACCATGCGTGCCCAGCGTAAAGGTGATGGTTAAGTGTTAGCCTTTAAAGCCTTATAATCCATTGACCGAAAATGCGCTGCCTGAGAGCGGTGGCTTATTTTACTGACGCCCCCCACTGCTCATGGCTTTGTGCAGCCAACGGTCACTAACCAGGAGAAAACATTGCTCACCTACACAGAAAGACGCGCCATTAAAGCTCATAAACGGCTGGTCATGCGGCTGCAAAACAAAGTCAACAAACGACTCGCCAGCGCTGATAGCATGGGAACCCATCACTGGACGCCCTCTGCATCACTACTAAGCTATCTTCTACCATTATGAAACTGGCTGGACCATTATTAACAGGGGATAAAACCCCTGATGCCTATCATGCCAATTGTGCCATTATCAACCTGGTCTGCACCTGCTGAAATATTGCTAACTGTCCGCAAACCAAACAAGAGGCGCTGTGGCAACAGTATATGCCTCACCTTCTTTCAGCGTTTGATGACAGCAGTGCTGAAGTCAGCAACAAACTAAAAGCATTGATTGCTCAGAAACGAGCGACTTATGATGACGACCGCCGTTTTGTGGTTAACTTTAATCTGGAAGACCGAGGGCACCAGTATTACCTCCAAACCGCTAGCCTGCCTTTTAACGAAGAAGAGTTTCATTACTACATGAAATATGCCTTGCCAAACGTTGTCCCGGCTTGAATCTACAAGCCTCCCTTATCTCCCTTATAGTTTAATCATTTTCAGAGATGTGCTCTGCATTCAGAAGAGGCGAAAAACACGATGAGTACTGAACACGACCATATCATGCAAAACCTGATCGACTATGAAGTCGTTGTTGACTGCTACGATAGTGAAGAAGTTATCAGTGGCTGGTATCACTGGCTATATGACCAAATGAACTTTCCTTACCAGGCCCGTTGTACTAAAGAGACCCGAGGCTCACTACTTAAGGAAGGTGAAACAGTGACCGTTACCAATATAGGGGATATCGATGAATGTGGCGCAGGTATGCGTGTTTTGATTGATTGGCAGGGACGAAGCTGCTCTGTTCCACTCGAGCAACTTGTTTATGAAGGCAAGGATAAAGACATTCAACAGGCAATAGACACCTGGCGGTACTGGTGTGAGCAAGGGTATTCTTTCTAGCAGCCTGTTGTGTCACTGTTTTCTAGCCAGCAAGCGTGCTCCCTCAAAAAACAGCGGGAGGTTGTCATCAATATTCACTATTTTAATCGTCATCACATATGTTCGGATTACTGCGAAAAGCCCTACAACTGCTCCTGCTGCCTTTAGCCATAGTCATGTTTGTCTTATACAGAAATGTCCTATTACTCTTTCTCCAACCGCGCAACAATCGTCATCTTACACTCGCTCTGCTCAAACACGCCCGTCCAGCGGTCTGTATCAGGCTGCTTGGTTAGGTGGAGACTATAGGCCACCAGCCCTTTTTGCCAGGCGCGGATAAAGTCCACCAGCTCGAACCGGGCTTCTCTGGCTAGCGTGGTGCTCATGGTTGAAACCGTTGATTCAAAAATACTGATCAGGTTTTGTTGGTCTTCTTCATTAATGCACCGGCTCTCAACACTTTCTATAACACGACAGTAGAATCGCTTACTCATGGGGTGCTCCTTATTCTTGTTGTCATGTACAGTAAGGCATAGCCTTGGGAATAAGCCAGTTATACTTCTACCTCGTACTGGGCTAACCCCGGCTCAGCTCCCATTATCTCGCCATCCACCACAAACGCCTTCTCCCCCACGGCGACTGCTTCCCCTTTCACCTGAACCGACACACCATTACGCAATGTGCCACGGCTTGTACCATCGCCATTGTGGGCAGCAATAGTGACAACGTAACGGGAACTTTCAGGTATCAGGGCTTTAAACTTTTGCCAGATGTTTGTGGTTGCCATTAATAGTGCCTTTCTAGCGAAATGATCTGGGATACACGACCACCACCTGCCCGAACAGTGATTGAGAGACACAGAGCACGCCAGTTACCCTGCCCTCCTAAAACAGAATCCCGCACCTCTACTAACATAGCCTGGCTGCCTAAACCGGGTACCGTCTCGGTATCGGTTAGCGGTAGCTCCATGTTGATAATACTTTGCTGGCCACCTTTGGCTAACTCGTTTCTGCCACGCTCGGTATTGACCTGCGTCTCTGTTAACCAGTCCTCAAAAATATCCGGGGATGGGTTATCGCCTGCGCTGCCTTGTCGTTTCACGTTCACCGAGACGCCAGCATACGTGCCTGATATATAGACAGCGTTATAGTCAGGCTCCGGCTGCCAAGACGCGCTCAAGTTAAGCACCATGCTGACAGGGACAATGGCGTCCATTGTTGTCTCATGCCATTTTCACGGGCTTTCTGCGTAGCGCGGCTGAATGGTGACAATGTCCTGACCGGCGGCAGGCATGACGACGGCTCCGGCTGTACTGGCGATAGTGCTGATCACCTGCGTAGGGGGTTGGTTTTGGTAGCTGAAGGTATTGCCGGGGATAATCCAGTCAGGCGTGGTATAGGGGACGCCGATCAGCCATTCGAGGGTGAATCCGGTATTATCCGGTTCCTCACCTGCGGCTTGCTTGGCACTAATGGCAGAGGTGCTGCTTTTGCTTCTCAGCGATGCATAAGGGGCAGCTAATAAACTAAACTGGTGCGACTGGCTCCGTGAATGGTGTACTTCTCCTCATTGAACGCCCTTGCGGTATCGTAACGCTCAATCATAAACACCCATTGCCAGCCGTTTATTTCCACTTCAGTCTGCTTTGTGCCTTGGCTATCTTGTTCGACTTGCGCGAGGCCGCATTTCCTCTTAAGGATTATAGCCTCTGATGGAGTCAGGGTGATTCAGTAGCAAAACACCCCGTAAATACAGGGCTAAAACGAACAAAGCCCCTGAAACATTCGTCTCAGGGGCTTTAATAAGTGGCGGTGGGGGCGATACCCCCCGCAAACTTTTTTGAGAATGGCAAAACCTTACTTTACTGGCACCAATTCACTAAAAATCCATTAAAAACAGATCATTACAATCAATAAAGATTATTCACATAGTCATTTACTTCATCTTCCACAGCCATAACACCTGACATGTATGCGCCACCAAAACTGGAGCAGTTATAAGGGTCTACCAATAGCATAACCTCGCTACCACCTGCATTTGCAGCCATCAGCAAGGCAAGCCATTGACCACCGCGCAAGTCTGGTTGCCCTTCTAACCAGTAGCTGACCATTTTACTTTGCTCACTTTTACCGCATACTCCAACAACGTCATCTACCTCTTCAATACCTTCACTAATAACAGAAAGCACGGTTTTTCCCTGATGCTCCCATGAGTTAATTGCGCTAATTTCAAAGGGTCCTATCCATCGTGGACTTGCCCAAACAGAAGCAGAAATCATCATAAGAATAAAGCTGGTGATTAATTTCATTATTATTGTTCTCTCTTTTGATATGTAAAGCAGTCAGTAACCGTGCCCAGCTGAGCACGATTAACAGGGTTTAAAGCAATAACTCGTACTACTGATTATTGAGTAGCATGTCTCTCGTACATAGCTGGACCAAACATAATAAGGATTGTCTTCATCTCCTCTGTCAAAACAGGCTGCGTTTGTGTGTTGCTTCCAGTATCCTGCTCTGGTGTTGGCTCAGGCGTTGGAGCCGGAGCCGGATCTGACTCTGCCTCTGAAGACTCACCATTATCAGCCATCATGTAGTGTGAGTATCCATCACATAAAGATAGCGAGACTTTTGTTGAGCCTACATAGGGCTGACCCGACACGTAATCTGGGGTATACGTTATCTCATCACTAAGCCGGTAATACGTCCCACCGCTGATAGCCCCTGATTGGTAGCTACTGATCGAGTCAGGGTCTTTATGCCGGAAATAATCCTCACAAACAGCAGCTACCCATGAAGGCTGATTATCGTATTCATCCTTATCACTGATACCATCCCCATCCGTATCGATTGCTATTAATGAAGTCCCAAACTCATGTTCCCGAAGAGCAGTAAGGCCATCACCATCCACATCACTATCAGGGTCAACCACATTTATACGGGTTGGTACTTCAGTCAGCCGCCCCTCAGCGTTCACGGTGTAGAGTAATTGTGAAACCCCTGTCTCCGTCGGCGTGCCTTGGATGGTAACCGCCTCATCAGTGATGACCATTTCAAGCCCTACTGGAATCCCACCAATCTGCAAACGCTCTAAACGATCAGCTGAATGGATTGCTGTTTCAAAATCGACTAGCAGCTCTATATAGTGTGATCCATCTGAGCCAACAGCAATCGCTTCAGCTGCATCCAATACGTCTACGGCACTTGTTTCAGCCGCCGCAGTATTGTTACTGCTCATATAATGGGCATAACCATCACATACAGATAACGGGACCGTTACCGGGCCTTCATAAGGCTGCCCTGAGATATAATCAGCCGTATACGAAATATCACTGCCGCTTCGGTAATAGCGGCCAGTACTTATTTCTCCAGACTGGAAAGTGCTGGCTGAACTGTCATCCTTATGCCGATAAAAATCCTCACATAACTCAGGCAACCAAGAAGGTTGGCTATCGTACTCCTCCTTATCGCTCAGGCCGTCACCATCCGAGTCTGCTTTTGTGAGCGAAGTGCCAAACTCGTACTCTCTCAGAGCAACCAGTCCGTCGCCATCAACATCACTACCATGACCCACTACATGAATCTGAGCAGTAATCTCAGTCAGGCCATTATCATTGCTCACAGTGTAAACAAACTCATGCAAGCCTATTGTGGCTGGAAGTCCCTGAACGGTTACTTTCTCAGCCCTAACCATCAACGCCATTCCCTCAGGAGTATCGATTGCCTTAAGCTCTTGTACCGGCACGCCAGACAATTCAAGTGTTGCCTGCATACCGACCAGGGCTTCAAAGTAACGCATTGCATACAATGCGTTAGTCTGATTAGCCGCATCATACGCTTCCTTGTCACTCACACCATCGCCGTTAGTATCGCTACTATTCGGGTCAGTCCCGAAGTCATATTCTTCCAGGTCTGTCAGGCCATCGTTGTCAGAGTCAACTGATGTAAGTGAAGAGCCAAACTCGTATTCTTGCAGCGCTGTTAAACCGTCGCCATCATTATCACTGTTCGGGTCAACCACATTCACTAATGCAGGGTAAACTGCTTGCGCATAGCCTGGCTGAGTCACTTTGTATGAAAAGGTATATATGCCCTGGTTACTGGGTATACCGGCTATCTGATGACTTCCTTGCTTTGACATCCCATCAGGCCAGAAACCTTCTGCCAGCTCGATGGTGGCAGCAGCATCTGCCAGATCAACCGTAGTTTGATAGCCAGCAAGCACTTCAAAGTAAAGATGCTGAGGCACATTGCTTTCTTGTCCATGCCCATTGCCCATGGCTAGATTATCGGTATCATTGGCGTCGGGGTTAAAGCCCATCACCGTTTCAACAGCATCTGGCAAGCCGTCACCGTCCGTATCGGGCATAGCCTGTGGCTGGTTAAATAGTGCTAAGGCAGTTACGGCACTGGCAAATACCTCATCTTCAAGGCTGCCATTGGCTTGCAACTGGTCAAGCAAATACGCCTGTGCCAACCCATAGCTTGTTGCTATTGCAGCTTCAGCCCCCGCAACCTCTTTTGCCAGACCAAGCACGCGGGCTGCCAGTGCTGTCGATACCACACCACCATTGGCATTATCACCTATAGCACCATTACTTTGCTGCTGTTGGGTCAACCAACGGGCGGAAGAAAAATCGTTTATATCGCCCCATAAACCTCCCTGCTCTTTTTCCTGAGCCAACATCACATAAGTTGTTGGCAGCACCTGAGGGTCTTTAGCGGCTTCACTATTATAGAAATCAACACTACGCCCCCAACCACCGCCTTCTACCTGAAAGATATCAAATGCACTAAGAATATCTGCGATTAATTGTTTACCGTACGCTGTACGGCTTTCAACCGGTACCTGACTTAATGCCCGCAAGGCAAGTGCTGTATCCACCGCTGCATAAGCATGCTCAGACTGCCCTCCCCACAAGCTCATTTTAAGGTGAACAGCATCCCTTGATAACAGCTCATTCATGCTGGCTGTTTGCCGCACACCACCTTTAGTCATTGTAATAATTTTTCTGGCCAGCGCGTCCACATTTGTGGCTTCAGCATTAGCTAGCCAATTTAATCCCCGGTGATAGACAACACCATCCACACCATAATGACGCAATGCATCCAGTGCAGTGGCGGTTAAACGCACTTTATTACCGGGTTTATCCCCCCAGCTCCCATCGCCGTTTTGCTGTAAGATTAAATAAGCCAGAATTTTATTACGGGCTGTTTCCAGGTCATTAATACTCGGCGCTGACCAGGCAATGGCAGGTAGCATCAACAGCCACGCCAGCCAAGCCTTCCGCCACGTTTTATGTAACATTTATTATTATCCTTATGGTACAACGGGTCGGACTGAGAATGGTTTATTTTGTAGTCTTGTTTATTAAGGGTGGTTAAACTGTTGAGAACACCGGCAGTATTCCCACTCCGGAGCGTGGGAGCGAGAGATATCTCACGGTAATAAACAAAAAGCTACAAACGCAAATAGGTTGATGGATTTTCAAGAATCAGGAGCTGTGCCTCAATGTTCAGACACATTCTGGGAACCTTGGGAAGAGTTAATTTGCCTATCCAGCTTAACTCTAAGCTGTGCTATGACTTCCATCATAGCTACAAGAGGATCTACTTTATCTTGTGAATAAATACTGCATGAAGCCATATCTTCTGGATAACCAAAATTTGCATAAACCTCTTGTAATCTATTAACTTTCATTTGCTCATTCGCGTTCAACTCCGAAATTTGGATAAGATTAGCTAGCCGCCATTTTTCAATATCTAAAGCATCGTCAACCGTCTCAATCTGACTAGAAATCAAACTAAGCAACTCTTCATCTTCTAAATTTTCAGCACTAGCAATTAAGGCGACACCCTCATCATTACTGCCATTATTGAGTAAGTAAAGGGCATAACCAGATAGATCTTTCCTACTCACCCACCCTTTTCTGAATCCAAAGAAAATAACAGACCAGCACAGGAGATCTAATTTTCTCAAAATTTCAATCGGTGTCATTCGCTTACTCCTTATTTTTTTGGTACCTGATTAGGGAAGCCAGTAACCTTGCCTCTTGGGATGAATCTTCGGTGAGTGACCTCACCCTTATCAATAATCCACTCAAATACACCATCTACTCCATTATTGCTACCTTGAATTTGCCCCAATTCAGATGTCCTAACAACCTTACCACCAGGTCCCTTGGTTGGTATCTCAAATTTAGCTGCGCCACCAGCATAGTTATCAATAATATCATTGAATCCATGTTGACCATCTGGAACTTTATTTGCGCTTCCTGTCCGGGGCTTACCAATGACAAAATTATCAATACTTTCCGAAAATCTCGTACCCTTCTTACCAAATAACCCGGAACCAAGAGATACCGCTTTTTGTGTTCCTTTAACTGCAGCTCCACCTACAAGTAAGTCAACAACATAAACATCCCCAACAGCCCCCTGTTTCTGAAACTCCGGTGAATTATAGTAAGCGTCGGCTTCAGCGGCACTCCACAGCTGGGCCTGTATAGGCTGATGAGTGGAAGGAAAGCATGTTTCCAAAAAGTTTGTCTGTCCAATACTGTATGGATCAATCGTATTATTCTGCCCTGATCCTATCCCACCACTATCAAAGTTAAATATCGGACTACTTGCACTCAACCCCCACGGATCAACATAATTCACCGGACTGTTCATCACATAGGCATACCGGTTCACCCCATCAATAAACCCTTTGGGGTCCAGCTGGGTAAAGCGGCCTATTTGTGGATCGTAGTAGCGGTTGCGGTAATAAACCAGCCCTGTGGCATCAGGCTCCCGACCGGTATAGCCAAACTGTGGCGTGGTACCGGTACTCGCCGTGATATTGCCCCAGTGGTCGTACCCATTGGAGGCAACTATCTCACCCTTGCCATTACTGACAGCGGTAATAGAGCCTAAACCATCACCGTGATAGTAGCGTGGGTCATTGGCAGCCAACCGCAGCAGCGGATCATCAACAGCAGCACCATGGCCATACACGGCATTTGCCGTATTCCAGTTGGTACCATACTCCGCAATAATATCCGGTCCACTGTAGTGGAACTGCTGCACATCACTGCCTACTACTTTTTTAATTCGGCGGATGCCGTGATCGTAAGCAAATTTTTGGGTATCCTTTATTTCATTTCTTTATTATTTTTTATTATTTTTCTTACCACCCGCTTTGGTTTCCTTCTCAGCTCTTAATTTCAATAAAAAAACTAAATCAGCAACAACTAAAAAAAATAGAAAAACAAAAGGAATGGTTGAATAAATTCCAATTCTACATGTATAAGGATCAACATCCACCCACGTGTGTGCACTCAAATCGCTTTCGTAAACACTAACTTTATAAGCATGCTCAACATCTCCCTCCAACTTTATTAAAGAAAATTTTTTTTCTACACCCTGCCAATCAAAAGCCTTAAATAAAACAGCATCATCATTATTTGCAGTATCATATTTTGTTATCATTTTAAAAATATTTGCACCTAAAACCCATCGATCTTCATAAGGATAGTTAGAGCTAGATATAATCTGCTTATAGCCTAGATTAAACTGAAAATAATTATCAAACCAATAAGGTGAAAGATTATAAGCTAAAACAGGCTTTTCTTCTAACCTCCCGCAATAATACATTGCCTCACGATCAAAATATTTATAAACCCAAGCTGCAGCAATAAGATTAAATAAAAAAAATACAACAAAGCTATATCGTCTATAAATCTTCATCGCCTTTTGCCTCCAACAAAGATTTCGGGTAAGAAACTGACCAACTGAATGTTTTGTACTTATATGGATCACCACCCACTATTTCCAAACCAATATTAAGAGGATCATCAAAGCCGTCTGGCTCCCCTCTTTGATTAGTAACAGGAGCAGTATATGTTGTCGTACATGTTGTATTAGAACACAACTCAGTATAAACAACCTTCATTTTTCCTATGTGAAAAGTATCAGTGTTAAATGTAAGATCTAAATCTATTCGATATGGAGGTTCCCCCAAACCTTTCTCGTTTCGGTAGGTTTGGTTCTGCACATCTGGATGGTTCATAATTAAATTTTTAACTGAGTCGCTAAGCTCAACCGACTCCCCATTCCCAAAAAAGTAATGATCCACAGCATCAAAAGTAGTAGCTAAACTAGATTGGCCTCCTCTGGAGACAGATGAATTTCCCGACCAATACCCAACATTCGACCCACTGAAATACCCTGCACTATTAAAGTCAACTGTTCTGCCACTTGCACTCAACCCCCAGGGATCAACATAATTCACCGGACTATTCATCACATAGGCATAGCGATTTATCCCATCAATAAACCCTTTGGGGTCTAACTGAGTAAAACGACCAATCTGTGGGTCATAATAACGGTTGCGGTAGTAGACTAAGCCTGTCGCATCGGGTTCCCGACCGGTATAGCCAAACTGTGGCGTGGTACCGGTACTCGCCGTGATATTGCCCCAGTGGTCGTACTCGTTGGAGGCAACTATCTCACCCTTGCCATTACTGACAGCGGTAATAGAGCCTAAACCATCACCGTGGTAGTAGCGTGGGTCATTGGCTGCCAGCCGCAGCAGCGGGTCATCAACAGCGGCACCATGGCTATACACGGCGATTTGCCGTATCCCAGTTGCTACCGTACTCGGCAATAATATCCGGTCCACTGTAGTGGAACTGCTGCACATCACTGCCGACTGTCTTTTTAATCCGGCGGATGCCGTGATCATAAGCGTAGGTTTCGTTTTGTAGCCCGGTTTTATTAACAGAGGCTAATCGATCTAACGCATCATAACTCAGCGCAGTCACCGTGCTGCCTTCCGTTTTGCTGACCATATTACCGTTGGCATCGTAAGCAAACGTCGCTATATCGGTATCTGTTGCCTTGTTTTTAATGCCAGTAATCTGGTGCAAATCGTTATGACTGTACACATGGGTTTCACCGTCAACGGTTCGTTCACGGCGGTTGCCGTAAGGGTCGTAACTGATGGTATCCAGTGGGGTGCGTTTGCCGTACTGACGAATAGCTCCGCCTTCGAGTACCTCTTTTACCGTGACATAATCATTGACCTCTGTCAGACGCCCCAAACCATCGTATTCATATTCAATTTCCTCCGCCTTTTCCCTATCAGGCCGGTTACGAATGAAACGGGATGTTTCCCCGGCTTTGTTATATTCGTAGCTATAACGGAAAAGCCGTTCGTTCCCTTTACGGGTTTCAATAATGATGCAGTGCATCCAGTGCAGTGGCGGTTAAACGCACTTTATTACCGGGTTTATCCCCCCAGCTCCCATCGCCGTTTTGCTGTAAGATCAAATAAGCCAGAATTTTATTGCGGGCTGTTTCCAGGTCATTAATACTCGGCGCTGACCAGGCAATGGCAGGCAGCATCAACATCCACGCCAGCCAAGCCTTCGGCCACGTCTTATGTAACATTTATTATTATCCTTATGGTACAACGGGTCGGACTGAGAATGGTTTATTATGCAGCCTTGTTTTATTAAGGCTGGTTAAACAGTTGAGAACACCGGCAGTATTCCCACGCAGGAGCGTGGGAATGAATGATATCTTACGGTAATAAAAAAAGCTAAACACGCAAATAAGTTTAGGGTATTAAAGAATCAAGACTAATCCTTTGCTCCCCTAACTTATTTTTAAATAGTCCAGAAGTTTATTCCAAATATTTTTGTCAAAAACAGACTCATAATCTAGACTTAGATATTTTGCAACATAAAGCACTTGTTCCTTATCGATTTCCTCTGGATTTTTATCAGAGTTTATGATCTCTATAAGAAAACCTTCATAAGCCATTTCAGGCTCACGATTTTCTAAATAATTTATCACTTCCTCATAAGCATCATTACATAAGAAGTGTTTATAACAACTCACTATTGATTTTACTTTTTCACATCCAATATCTATATCCATATCGACACCAAGATTTATTTCAAGGATTTAAAGGCGCGTTTTCTGGGTATGCAGTTGATATTTTACCAAAATGTTTAGAGTTTGGAGGATACATTTCAACAACAATATCAACTCCATCTCTTGTGCCATGAATCTTATCTGCTCCCCAGCGCCCTGGCTTTACTACCGAATTAGGATCAGTCGCTACATCAGATATTTCATGTAATATCTTACTTTCATTCCAATTAGAAGGAAACTCGCTTTTCCCAGACTTCCCTGCCCCAGGAGCATGCCTGTTTAAGATATGAGCCTTTCTAAAATCAGTCAAATCAACATAATTATCAACTGCATTTAAAGCATTTCTTGCAGGGTTAGCTCTACCAACCCCAATCATCCCAGCAAGAACCGCACCTCCAACATTCCCTGCAGATAACTCCTGATAACCGTCGTTAACACCAGTAGCAATGCCATCAACCGCCCACTCTACAGGAAGAATAGGCAGTGCGGAAAAGCCTTGATTCATAAAATCATTTTGCCTGGCAAGGTCAATTTCTGCTTGTGTTCTTATTGTTGGGAAGACTTCATCCATAAAGCTTTTTTCAGCATAAATTCCCCCAGCATAAAGAGTTGGAGAATAACTATCTGCCGCCAACCCCCACGGATCAACATAATTCACCGGGCTATTCATCACATAGGCATACCGGTTCACCCCATCAATAAACCCTTTGGGGTCCAGCTGGGTAAAACGACCAATCTGTGGGTCATAATAACGGTTGCGGTAGTAGACTAAGCCTGTTGCATCGGGTTCCCGGCCGGTATAGCCAAACTGTGGCGTGGTACCGGTACTCGCCGTGATATTGCCCCAGTGGTCGTACTCATTGGAGGCAACTATCTCCCCCTTGCCATTACTGACCGCAGTAATAGAGCCTAAGCCATCACCGTGGTAATAACGTGGATCATTCGCTGCCAGCCGTAATAATGGATCGTCAATGGCTGCACCGTGGCTATACACGGCGTTTGCCGTATCCCAGTTGCTACCATACTCCGCAATAATATCCGGCCCACTGTAGTGGAACTGCTGCACATCACTGCCGACGACTTTTTTAATCCGGCGGATGCCGTGGTCGTAGGCGTAGGTTTCGGCTTTATCCGCCTGCCCGCTGATACTGACAGCATTCAGCCGGTCTAACGCATCATACCCAAGGGTGGTTGTTTTCCCTTCAAACGTCTTACTCACCATATTCCCATTGGTATCGTAAGCAAAAGAGGCAATGCTCGCATTTGTCCCTTTGTCTTTTATACCGGTGACCTGGTGCAGGTCGTTATGGCTATACACATGGGTTTCACCGTCAACGGTTCGTTCACGGCGGTTGCCGTACGGGTCATAGCTGATGGTATCAAATGGTGTACGTTTGCCGTACTGACGAACAGCTCCGCCTTCGAGAATTCCTTTTTATTGATGTTGGATTACCGGTCGAGATGTATACATTCCCACGCGGGAGCGACTCAATAATTAAGGCATATGCTCAATGCAAGGACCGCCCCCTTAGTCTCTATCACTCCCGCCTTCTATAAACCCAGTGACCCGCATCATCTATTGGCTTTGGCATATCAACCCTTATACATTTAGCAATAATAATATCATCCACGTCATAATCAGCAATGATCTCTGTTTCAACACAAGAAGCGGACTCTTTATCTTCATCAGAAATCATCCCATCAAAGTAAAACCTCACTTCAATATATCTATCGTTTTTAGAAAACACTACAGCTCGAAGGTTAGAAGAAATCTCACCCAATAGTGCTCGTTGGATAGATAGTCTCGCTAAAACTGTATCACTATACATGTTAAGGCCTTGCTGGTACGATGTGAATCCCATCTTTCGAGTAATGAATAATACCATTTGTAGTAGGAGAGGAACTCCCAGTTTTATCAATATATGTGCCTATATTTTCTCCGAAATTGATACGTTCTTTTGAACCCGGTTGACCAACCGGTATTTTTCCTACTTGCTGCCCTTGTCCTGCTTTTTTAGCCAGCTCTAAAGGATCACTTGTCATAGTACTCCGACCCGGCGTATAAGAATTATGACCAGGAAAATGCTTTTCTTGCGCTCCCCACTTCACATCTGGAGCTTTCTTTTCAATATCTACAACCTTTTTAACAATACTCCACGCTTTGCTAGCAAGTTTTATCGTATAAGCGGGGGTCAAGTCATCAACAAACGTCCCAGAAAGAGCACCTTGGTTCTGAAACTCCGGTGAATTATAGTAAGCGTCGGCTTCAGCAGCACTCCACGGCTGGGCCTGTATCGGCTGATGAATGGAAGGAAAGAATGTTTCCAGATAGTTTGTCTGCCCAATACTGTATGGATCAATCGTATTATTCTGCCCTGATCCTATCCCGCCACTATCAAAGTTAAATATCGGGTTACTTGCACTCAACCCCCAGGGATCAACATAATTCACCGGACTGTTCATCACATAGGCATAGCGATTCACCCCATCAATAAAGCCTTTCGGGTCCAACTGGGTAAAGCGGCCTATCTGCGGATCGTAGTAACGGTTGCGGTAGTAGACTAAGCCTGTCGCATCAGGCTCCCGGCCGGTATAGCCAAACTGTGGAGTGGTACCGGTACTCGCCGTGATATTGCCCCAGTGGTCGTACTCATTGGAGGCAACTATCTCACCCTTGCCATTACTGACCGCAGTAATAGAATCTAAACCATCACCGTGATAATAACGTGGATCGTTAGCAGCCAGCCGCAGCAGCGGGTCATCAACAGCAGCACCATGGCTATACACGGCGTTTGCCCTATCCCAGTTGCTGCCATATTCCGCAATAATATCCGACCCACTGTAGTGGAACTGCTGGACATCACTGCCAACTGTCTTTTTAATCCGGCGGATGCCGTGATCGTAAGCATAGGTTTCGGCTTTCTCCGCCTGCCCGCTGATACTAACAACATTCAGCCTGTCTAACGCATCATACCCAAGGGTGGCTGTTTTCCCTTCAAACGTCTTACTCACCATATTCCCGTTGGTATCGTAAGCAAAAGAGGCAATGCTCGCATTTGTCCCTTTGTCTTTTATACCGGTGATCTGGTGCAAGTCGTTATGGCTGTACACATGGGTTTCACCATTGACGGTTCGTTCACGGCGGTTGCCGTACGGGTCGTAACTGATGGTATCAAATGGTGTACGTTTGCCCTGAAGACTGATTGGACAGGTCTCACAGAGTTGCTCATAAACCTGAATAAAATCGTTCGCTTCAATCAGACGCCCTAAACCGTCATAGTCGTATTTCGTGTGTGTGGGCTCTACACCGTCAAGCCGGTAGTGAATAAGATCCGATGTCTCACCGGCCTTGTTGTAGTCGTAGCTATAGCGGAAAAGCCGTTCGTCCCCTTTGCGGGTTTCAATAGATTTGATTTTATTGTCTTTAAAGTAGGTATAGGCCGTTGTCAGGTCATTGGGGAACACCTTCTGTTGCAACAGCCCACCGGCATCATAGATATAGCTGACCAGGCCCTGATCCGCGGTGCGGATACCCGTTAACCGTCCAGTCGGGTCGTACAGATAGCGGGTAGAGTTGCCATCGCTGTCCTGTATCTGGTTCAGTAATCCGCCAGCGCTGTAATCGTAACTGACTGACTTATTGCCCCGGCTATCTTTGACCGTTTTCACCCGGTGAGCCCGGTCGTAGGTATAGGTGTAGGTGACGTTATTGGAAATCACTTCCAGTGGCTGACCCAGAGCATTGTACTGATAGCTGATGGTTTCATCGGCCTGACCATTCACGCCTGCTGTATGCTGGTTAATCAGCAAGCCGCCTACACCATAGTCATAGGTGGTCACCTGTCCTATTGGCGTGGTGCTGGTAAGTACATTGCTATGCTTGTCGTAGGTTTGTGTACTGCACTGATTCAATGCATCACAGCTTTTCAGCACACGGCCATAGTCGTCATAGTTGTAAGTCGCTTGCACCTTCAACTGATCGTTGCCACCTACACCCGTGACATGGGTAGTATAACCAGCGTACACAGCGCTTTGATGCCCCAGCGTATTGTAGGTATACGTTGTTACCGGTCGCACAGCACCCAACACAGCATCCTCATACACTGGGCTGACTACCCTGACTGCTCGTCCTAACGCATCGTATTCCGACAAGGTTTCACGGTTGGCATTATCAACAACCCGTGTTACTTGCCCGGCAGCATTGTACTCAAAGGTGGTTTTACGCTTTTCGGCATCTTCAACGGTTTTTAACCGTCCATTGTTATCAGGGCCATAATAGGTGTATTTGGTGGTATTGCCGTTGGGGTCTGTGAGTGTACGCAGACGCCCGACAAGATCTAACGTTCTTTTTACCGTATTGCCTTCTTCATCATAGGCTTTGGTCACCCGGTTTTTGCCGTCGTATTCAAAGTAGACCGTAAAACCATCCGGCGAAGTGGCCTTGGTCATATTGCCTGCGGCATCGTACTCAAAGTGGCTGACGGCACCGGCCGCATCCGTTGCGCTGACCTTACGGTTTGCGCTGTCAGAACTACGGGGTCAGGTCTTGAGAACTACGGGGTCAGGTCTTGAATCTTAAAAACTAAAGAACTACGGGGTCAGGTCTTGAATCTTAAAAACTAACGAGGAGTTGGAAATCCTATCAAGAATCAAGACCTGACCCTCAAAGTCGCATGGGTTTCACCGTCAACGGTTCGTTCACGGCGGTTACCATAAGGGTCATAGCTGATGGTATCCAGTGGGGTGCGTTTGCCGTACTGACGAATAGCTCCGCCTTCGAGAATTCCTTTTTATTGATGTTGGATTACCAATCGAGAGGTATGCATTCCCACGCGGGAGCATGGGAACGAGTCATGCATCCATATAATCTACAACCTAAACCATTTCTCATTCCCAAGACTCAGGAAAATAAATTTCCGTAGGTTCAACTTCATTAATTACTTTTTCAAGACTCAACTCCAAAGACATTATTTGTTTTTTATATTGCTGTAAATCAAATTCATAGTGATACTCTATATCTTCAATCTCAAAATCCCAATTAACAACATCATTCATATAAGTGACAGTAACCCCCTCCCAGCCACCATCATCAGCTATACCGGAGGCTGATGTAAAAATGAGATAACAGCCATTTCCTGAAAGGGATCTCACTAACTCTCTAAGTACAACAACTGAATGTTCCATATGTTCAAAGTACCTACAACATCTATTATCAATTTTTAAATCAACTAACACCCCTCTATTAAATTCAACACCATCTATAACAACCTTTTTATTGTCATTGATTTTTATTGCCGACAACGATATCTCATTCATTATTTTTTCTTCTTTGCAAAGTATGGGAACTGGGATGAACGACTTGGATTATTATGATTAATAAAAACTCGCATTTCTCCGGTAGGTGTATCAGGAGTGCTTATATTAAAATCATATGACTTTTTATATTTTGTTATCCCATTAGTTGTAACAGCATTCATATCACTGGACATAGTATCATCAACAAGAGCTTGGACATTTATATTTTCACCAAACTGTGTACGTTTCTTTGTAGAAACTCGGCCTGCATCAAACATATGTTTCTGGGCATGCACTGAAATAAAGTCATCAGCATTAGCACCTCCACCTCTTTTGTAAAATTTATTTGGTATTTTATTTGCTGTCCTTCCCAATACCCCTATAGCAAGAGTTCCTGCTTTTCCAGCTCCCTTAGCAATAGCTCCACCTACAAGTAAGTCAACAACATAAACATCCCCAACAGCCCCCTGCTTCTGAAACTCCGGTGAATTATAGTAAGCGTCGGCTTCAGCCGCACTCCACGGCTGGGCCTGTATCGGCTGATGAATAGAAGGAAAGAATGTTTCTAAAAAGTTTGTCTGCCCAATACTGTATGGATCAATGGTATTACTCTGTCCTTTATAGCCTGCACTATTAAAGTCAATCGTTCTGCCACTTGCACTCAACCCCCAGGGATCAACATAATTCACCGGGCTATTCATCACATAGGCATACCGGTTCACCCCATCAATAAACCCTTTCGAGGCGTACGGGGTCAAGGCGTACGGGGTCAAAGGCGTACGGGGTCAGGTCTTGAATATTGAACGTTGCCTCGCAATCATTTTACTCACTGTCGAGTAGTGCAATTCGAAAAAATCAGCAATGACCTTTTGTGTATAACTACCCGAGCAAAAAGCTGCAAATACCGCCACCTCTACAGAATCATAACCCGCCTTATAATATGCCAATGGCTTAGCAGGTTTACGCCGCTGCTTAAAAGGTATTTCAGATAATGCCTCACTGTTTTTCGACTGCTCTATATAGGCTTGCTGTGCTGTAACAAACTGATCATCCCCTAAGTAAATTTGCTGTTTGAGGTTTAACCAGATATTAACCCCTACCCCTTGCCGCACAAATTCAGAAAAACGATCGCAGGCTACCTCACGCTTTTGTGAAAATTGCAACAACGTCGCATCCGTTGCCAGCCAGTCAGGCGATGGTTTTACCCCCAAAGTATAGAGATAGCTACTCCATTGCCATTCCTCCGGGTCATCAACCATATGAGCACGAACAGGGTTCAATACAACATAACGGCTTAATTCCAAAAGATAGGCCGCTTTATCAACAAGAATAGCTTTGTACCGCCCCTGAAAAAGATGACCAACCCGAGCAAAACGACGATTAAACTTCATCGTATAAACACCATTCAACTGACGCATACCCGCTGAAAGATTTCCATCGGGTGTTTCAACGACAAGATGGTAATGATTAGTCATCAGACACCAGGAATGAACAACCCAGTTAAACTGTCTACAAACATTAGCTAAGACATCAATGAAAAGATCAAAATCTTTCTCTTCACGATAAATTGGCTGACGCTCATTCCCTCGTGAAGTCACATGGTAAAGCGCACCAGCATATTCGATCCGCAAAGGCCTGCTCACATCTACACTCCAAAACCATCAACAACGAGTATAAACGTAGAGCAGGTTTATGACTTGTCAAGAATCAAGACCTGACCCCTTTGCTTCTGACCCCTTTGCTTCCTTAGACCTGACCCCTTTGCTTCCTCAAAGTCGGGCAGTATTCCCACGCCGGAACGTGGGAACGAATCATTTAATTTATTTACATGGATAGTTAACAAAAACTCTTGAACTATTTAGTTTTAAACGAACCCCATTTACTATATGAAGTTTATTATCATAACCTAAAGGGTATAGTTCCGTCATACCACCATCATTAAATATTGCATCATGGATCATGCTTTTAGCAAAATCATACATTGCTAATCGCGATGAAAATTCAAAATAAACGTCTCCATTATTTACATTAACCTTAACCAACAAATTATGATCATCATTTTCAAAATTCTCCTCAGACACTAAATCATCGCTATCTTCAAATATTTCGACTTTACAGCTCATATCATTACTTTTTAATCTTTCCATTTTTATCCATCCTTATAAATCCACCATTACCATCAGGAATAATATGTAAATTTTCTATATCTTTCCCACCTCTTGGTTTTTGTAGTTGGATATTATAGTGGTCAATATCACCTTTTCCTTGAAACGGGCCTCCAAGGCCATGAGCCTTGTCGTCAAAATCCTTTCTGAATAATAGTTTACTACCATCATCTAATTTATACATCAGCTGATTAGGGTGACCTTGTGTAGGCTCGGCCTTAGATAAAGCTTCGATTAATGGATTAGACTCTTTTTTTGCTCCGCCACTTTTACTAAAAACCCCAGCAATCTTATTATATGCAGATTTTCCAAGATCAACAGCTTTACCACCAACTTTCAACGTATTGGTAACTGACTTTACCGGTGACATCAATATATTTAAAGCAGCATTCCCGACTCCTGCCCAGTTACCTTCCAATGCCGCATTTACACCTATAGCACCATTGGCGATTATACTTGGGATAGGCAAAGGAGAGTACTCTGCAATGCCATTTAGTAACTGCCCACCCACACTTCTAAAATCAAATCCCGAGTTATCCCAACTATCCGTTGCTCTCCCAGCACTCAACCCCCAAGGATCAACATAATTCACTGGGCTATTCATCACATAGGTATACCGGTTCACCCCATCAATAAACCCTTTGGGGTCCAGCTGGGTAAAGCGACCTATTTGTGGGTCGTAGTAGCGGTTGCGGTAGTAGACTAAGCCTGTTGCATCGGGTTCCCGGCCGGTATAGCCAAACTGCGGCGTGGTACCGGTACTCGCCGTGATATTGCCCCAGTGGTCGTACTCATTGGAGGCAACTATCTCACCCTTGCCATTACTGACCGCAGTAATAGAGCCTAAACCATCGGCGTGGTAGTAGCGTGGGTCGTTAGCTGCCAGCCGCAGCAGCGGGTCATCAACAGCAGCACCATGGCTATACACGGCGTTTGCCGTATCCCAGTTGCTACCATACTCCGCAATAATATCCGGCCCACTGTAGTGGAACTGTTGGACATCACTGCCGACTGCCTTTTTAATCCGACGGATGCCATGATCGTAGGCGTAGGTTTCGTTTTGTAGCCCGGTTTTATTAACAGAGGTTAAACGATCCAACGCATCGTATTTCAGCGCAGTAACGGTACTTCCTTCCGTTTTGCTGACCATATTACCGTTGGCATCGTAGGCAAACGTTGCTATATCGGCATCTGTTGCCTTGTTTTTAATGCCGGTGATCTGGTGCAAATCGTTATGACTGTACACATGGGTTTCACCGTCAACGGTTCGCTCACGGCGGTTGCCGTAAGGGTCGTAGCTGATGGTATCCAGTGGGGTGCGTTTGCCGTACTGACGAATAGCTCCGCCTTCGAGTACCTCTTTTACCGTGACATAATCATTGGCCTCTGTCAGACGCCCCAAACCATCGTATTCATATTCAATTTCCTCCGCCTTTTCCCTATCAGGCCGGTTACGAATGAAACGGGATGTTTCCCCGGCTTTGTTATATTCGTAGCTATAATGGAAAAGCCATTCACTCCCTTTACGCGTCGTGATTGATTTGATTTTATTGTCTTTAAAATAGGTATAGGCCGTTGTCAGGTCATTGGGGAACACCTTCTGCTGCAACCGCCCACCGGCATCATAGATGTAGCTGACCAGGCCCTGATCCGCAGTACGGATACCCGTTAATCGTCCGGTCGGATCGTACAGATAACGGGTAGAGTTACCATTGCTGTCTTGTATCTGGTTCAGCAATCCGCCAGCGCTGTAATCGTAACTGACCGACTTATTGCCCCGGCTATCCGTGACCGTTTTCACCCGGTGAGCCCGGTCGTAGGTATAGGTGTAGGTGACGTTATTGGAAATCACTTCCAGTGGCTGACCCAGAGCATTGTACTGATAGCTGATGGTTTCATCGGCCTGACCATTCACGCCTGCTGTATGCTGGTTAATCAGCAAGCCGCCGACACCATAGTCATAGGTGGTCACCTGTCCTATTGGCGTGGTGCTGGTAAGTACATTGCTATGCTTGTCGTAGGTTTGTGTACTGCACTGATTCAATGCATCACAGCTTTTCAGCACACGGCCATAGTCGTCATAGTTGTAAGTCGCTTGCACCTTCAACTGATCGTTGCCACCTACACCCGTGACATGGGTAGTATAACCAGCGTACACAGCGCTTTGATGCCCCAGCGTATTGTAGGTATACGTTGTTACCGGTCGCACAGCACCCAACACGGCATCCTCATAAACCGGGCTGACTACCCTGACTGCTCGTCCTAACGCATCGTATTCCGACAAGGTTTCACGGTTGGCATTATCAACAACCCGTGTTACTTGCCCGGCAGCATTGTACTCAAAGGTGGTTTTACGCTTTTCGGCATCTTCAACGGTTTTTAACCGTCCATTGTTATCAGGGCCATAATAGGTGTATTTGGTGGTATTGCCGTTGGGGTCTGTGAGTGTACGCAGACGCCCGACAAGATCTAACGTTCTTTTTACCGTATTGCCTTCTTCATCATAGGCTCTGGTCACCCGGTTTTTGCCGTCGTATTCAAAGTAGACCGTAAAACCATCCGGCGAGGTGGCCTTGGTCATATTGCCTGCGGCATCGTACTCAAAGTGGCTGACGGCACCGGCCGCATCCGTTACGCTGACCTTACGGTTTGCGCTGTCATAGCTCGACAACGCGTTATCAGCAATGGTGACACGGCCGTTCACAGGGGCTATCAGGCTTTGCACAATGGGCAGGCCACTGGCATCGTACTGAATCCGCTGCTTACCGCCATAAGGGGCATCACTTTCGATAATCCGGCCAGCATCATCGTAACGGAAGTTTACCGGATAAAATGCGTCGTTTACGCCTTCGACCAGGCGTCCCAACGCGTCATAACGGAAGTGATAGACGCCTAATCCTTCATCGGAGGCGACTGAACCATCACCGTCCACATCACCACTGTAGCTAATGGTGGTAGGCACAATGCCTTCGGTTTTGTTCTCCGCATCGGTGTAATCAAACTGCACCGAAGGCCCACCACTGGCACTGGCAATATCACGCACCTGATGCATATGGGTTTGTTTACCATTGGCATCGTACTCGTAACGGGTCCAGCTCAGGATATTCGCTGCCTGGCTTTGGGGATTAAAGCTGGCAGGGTCAACCGTGGCACCAAAGCCCGCTGTAAAGACGATGTTATCCGTCAGGTTGCCCTGGCTGTCGAACTGGTTCAGCCGGTAGTTACCCAGTGCATTTTTAATCAACTGTGGCTGACCAAAGGCGTTATAGCGCAGGTACTCCACGCTGTCGCCGGAAGGTAAGGTTTCTGAGATTAAATTGCCATTATCATCGTAACCGTACTCCGTGACATAACCCATGGCATCGGTGACTTTCGTCCGCAGCATAGGGTCTGTTGGATGCTCGTAGGCATACCGTTCTCTGCCTCCTTCCGGCCCGGTCATTTCAACAATGGAGCCATTCGGGTCAAAGATATGCCGGTCGATACCGCCCCGCTCATTAGTGAATGTTGACTCCCGTAAAAAGCGGTTATAGGTAAAAGAAGCCGTTTCGCCTTTGCTGTTGTAATGGCGATAGGTTTGACCATTAGCGTAATACTCAAAGGTCATCTGATAGCCGTTGGCATAGCCAAAGGTTTTCATCCGATCTTTAACGTTATAGCCTTCGCCGTCTTCGTAATAGGTATAGGTGGTGCTGTTTTTATTGGCTTTGCGGTCTTTGGGGTTGCGATAGCCCGTCAGCCGCCCCTGGTCATCGTACACATATTCATACACCGTGTTCGCCCAATCGAGGCTGATGGTACGAATCAACGATGAACCATTATCGTAACCAAACGTCACGGTACGATTATCCGCGTCACTGATCGTGATCAGGCGGTCCCCTTCGTAGGTTAATTGAATGGACAACCCATTTCGGTCCGTAATCGTCGTCAGCCGGGCGATATCGCCAGCTTCCCCTTTTACGTTTTCAAAGGTGTAGCGAATACCGCTTTTCTCTGTAATCACAATACCGGCAAGCGTACCACTGGTATGAGGCCGGGAGAGTGAAAAGTAAAACCCGTTCGGTATCGTTGTGTTACCTTCGGTGATATTCAGCGCCCCGGTTTTACACGTGGCATCACCATTACAGTCAGTGTCCTCCAGCGCAATTTTTACCAGTTTCTCAGAGCCGTTACCGTTACGCCAGACAATATGCCGGTCGAAATCATCCACCCCATTTTTGAATTCTAGGAATTGATTAAAGGTATGGGTCCAACCTGTACCAAAGGGGCCAATGGTTCGTACATCGCTGCTGTTATAGGTTCGTTTAAAAATGATATCAAGGCCACGGGTTGCCTGCTGAAAATCCGTCTCTTCATGCCACATGTTTCCGGTGACCATATTCACCGGGTCACCACCATTGACACTGAGGGGTGAATTCCCCAAGCCAATACCAGAGCCAACATTTGGGTCACGCTGAAAAAGAAACGACATATCCATGTTGAGATCATTGTCACTGACGGGCACCTGGTAGCCAGTCTCGCCCGTCACCATGCCAAGATTCAGGCCGAAATTCATCCCAGTGGAGTACACGGGCGTTTGCTGAACAAACAACCCATTACTCTCAAGACCAATTCCACCATCATAAAGATCCACCATAAAAGCACTGGCAAACCAATCACTGGTGATATTTTTTTTCAGTTCCCCAAGGTAGACATAGCCCTCCCAGGAGCTGTATTTGATGGGTATTTGAGGAATCGTCATCCGCACCTGCTCAGGCGCTTGAGTGCCCAGAAAGTAACTGGCAATACCGCTTACAGCTTCATCATCGTAACAATGCTCGGTAATCTCAGGTGAGCATCGCTGAATAAAACTTAATAGCGCGTTCAGGTCGTTAAAACGCTGAACGGGTATCTCAAGCTCATTGGCAATTTGCAGGCCGGTAATCGTGCTAATGGCATCTATCTCAGCATTTTCCTGCCAAATATAGGTTTCACTGTGTGAGCTTTGATACATCAGCAACGTTTGCCCTACGCTATCCAGCTCACCGGCTCCATTGACAATAACACTGGTAAACCCTGGCATATCCGCAATAAACCGATAGGATTGCAACGCATAGGGTTTATCACCCACATACCGCACATCGGCACGGGCAATGGTGGCCCCGATATTAAAGCCAAACGCTGGTGTATTCCCGCGCAATCTGGCCACCCGTTTTGCTGCTTGTTCGTCGTAGCGCATGTATTTAGTCAACGCGATATGCAAAAACTCGCCGATCGTCTCATCAGGGTTCTCAGAAGGGGTTGAATACTGATTGACGCTATTGAGCAAACGACTGCTGCGCTTGTTGATATAATGGCTTGACCCGTTAAAGGGGTAAGCGGTAAACGCATAATGGTTAACCGTTGACGCGAACTTGCCAAACGACTCACCAAACAGGCCAATGTCAGCAGAGTACACCTGGAAGTCAAACGGAATGGTTTGGAACTCGTTGCTCTTACACAAGGATACTGCTGGCGAGGTGTGAATCACTGTACCGTCCCGCTTAATGACAGGCTGAACCGACATATTATCGGTTTCACAACTCAGAACATGCTCACCATCAATAAACTGCCTATACAACGCTTTATCACTGGCAGACACCCCCTCGAATGACAATGTCATTCGATGCCGCGCGAAGTCTCGCAAGGGAATATCAAGCGGCGCTTCGTTGCCCAGCGTCACACGTACAGCCATTTCCCATTTTTCAGGTAATGTCGCTGTAGGTGGCTCCATCGGTACAGTGAGAGCAATCAGATAGGGTAAGCTATCGGGCAAAAAATCCACCGTTACTGGCTTTTTCTCCCAACGGTGCCCAATATCCATTAATGCCACGTTTTCTCTATCAGGCTTGGCAGCCACGCTGCTCATTAACTGGTTTTCGTAAGCATCTAACGGGCGCTGTCGTGTTCTGTGTGATAAAAAAGCCGCTGTATCAAAATTAACGGACTCACTCACGCCCTCGATTTTTTCATACTCTTTAAAACTGGCATCAAGGGTAAACCAGCGGTAACCTTCTTGCGTACTCCCCGAACCCCGGTAATTATTGGCCGGGACACAGGCGGTGACTTGCGCTTGTGCCGAATAAAAAATATCGACACCATTGATTGCGTCAAACTCGCTTACACTTTCGCTGTCACTCGTCATGAAGGGATAAGCTTCACGAGCACCTTTCCCCCGCATCGCCCAATTTGCTTTGAACGACTCAGCCCGATGCCAGTTATTATGGGCTGGTTTGTCTTCAATAATCGCAAGGTTCGCCGTGTACCGCGCTGGAATGCCTGATGCCCGAAGTAAAGCAATCAGCAGGCTTGCATGATCAACATCATTACCGGCACCGCTTTCCAACATACCCTTAACGCCTTTTACGGAACCCAGGTAAACCTCGTAATCAAACGAGTTGATAACGTACTCGTAGATCTTGACTGGCGAGTAATTCAGCTCGGCAGCCAACGCTGTCACCATTGCGTAGGTTTCGGGATCTAGCGCTAACTCGGGCTGGGCAATATCAAGGTCAGCAGCAATATTGGCCTGATGCGCTGAACCATTGGCATAACATGCCTGTACACCAGAGCCAGGCTCTGGCCGACGATAGTCAGCAGCACTGGCTGTTGGAATCAGGGTATTTAGGATCGTAAAAAGAGAGCGTTGCGCCATGTTTTGCAGCGACCATGACTCTTCCTCCTCGACCAGGCTACTGGTTTTTAATGCATCAGGCAGTACTTGCAAGTTGTCCCGGAAATGCTTCAGTTTTGTGGGGTCAGGCTTACGCGTAGCGTCTTCATTATCATTGATGACTTCCTTTTGATAACTGTTCTGGCGCTGCTTTGGCTCTTTCTTCAGGGCTTGCAGTTCTTCTTTTAGCGCCGCCAATGACGCTCGGCGATCACTGCTATTGCTCGCATTGCGATAGGCTTCCAACTTTTTCTGAATCTCAGCATAACGCTCACGAAACAATGTTTCAGAGGGTTTAACGCGATTGGCTAACCGGCCGCGCCTCTCCTGCCGCTTCTGCGCGCGCTCTTCAAACCGTTGTTTCATAGCTGCTATGCGGGCTTTTCGGCTGTCGGACAGAGATTCACCGGCATTTGTCTCTGGCGTTTCCTCCACCAGAGCCTCAACGTCTTTCATTTGCCGGTAAAATTCCTCCCGGCGTTGCTTGAAATCATTGAAGTTGTCACGCCGCTTGAAGTATTGTGCGATGGCAGGATCGGCAGGCTTTAATCCGGGAGGGTCATCATCAGCGGCGACGGATGATGCATTAAGCATCATCGAGCAGCTAACAGGTATCAGCACAGAGCGGCATAACAGATGGGATGTAAGGGAAAAAGTTGTTTTTATCATTATTTCAACCCTAAAACTCTGTTAGAGCGTACATGAATGTCTTGTGACACACTCAAACAGCGAAACCGTTCAGAGAGTAACGCTAACGAACGGCAAAATACGTCTATCGTTTACTACGACAGGCTGAGCAACAAGGTGAGAGGCTATGGAAAAATGAGGAAAGGTTTGCCTATAACAGACGTCCCGCAAGGACTGACTATTTAGGCACGCTACCGCCCATGAAGTGCGGTGATATTGTGGAGCACCATCACTTTTTATTGTTTTTATCGATGATTGTAGGGATATATCCTATATCAGCCGACTACTCAAAACAATCAAGAAATACGTATTTATACTTATTGCTTCAATGGGTTGGCGCAACTCCTTGGGAGAGTAATAATCTTACAAATACCATCCACCAGCCAAATAACATGCAATAGATGCTATGAGGCGTTATTAGGATGTCAAAACAGTAATGGGCACAAAAAAAGATATACAACGATTAAAACGACACTTATTCTTTAGTTTGTCCCTACTGCCTCGAATAACGCTGCCAGTCACGCTCTGGTTCTATTCAGAGCCTCGCGCGTATACGGGGTGACATAGAATAAAACGTTGATGTGCGGATACACTATGCCTGATAGTACCTTTATCGTTACCGAGAAATTCCCACAGTCCGGACTATCCTCTGAAAAAAGGGTGTGGAAAAGCCTGACACAAGCGTTTGCTCACGATGCCTGCCTTGCTTATTGGCGATACCCTTTATTTTCAAACGTTGGTGAGCGTCGAAAAGAGCCTGATATCCTGATGCTACACCAACGGCTGGGTATCATCATTATTGAAGTAAAAGGGTTAACGATTGATCAGATCCATTCCATTGACGGGCACCGGTGGAGCTACAACCATTTCTATAAAGACTGCGGCAACCCTTACGAGCAGGCAGAAAACCATTTATATAACTTTCTATCGATGGCTGACCGCCAGCCTGAAATCAGACGTCGGGTAGCTGGGCGGGCACTGGTCGCCCTGCCCAATATCTACAGACATGAATGGAAAGACAAAGGCTTCGATCAGCTCGCTTGCTGCCCTCCCATTATTTTCAAAGACGATTTGCAAAAAGGGTTCGGCTCTATCATCGCTGAAACGCCCCCTGTACAACCAGGACAAGTGCTCGATGATGGCAAATGGCACCGACTGCGCGGCGTGGCAGGCAATACGCCTGTCGTTAAACCCGTAGAGTCCGGCACAAAAACCTCTACTAAAACCAAAGCAGAAAGCCTGATAAAATCCCGACAAACCATTGCCGTATTTGATAGTGAGCAAGAAGCTGCCGCCAAGCAGATCCCGGAAGGCCCTCAGCGTATCCGTGGTATTGCGGGTTCAGGAAAAACGGTATTACTGTGTCAAAAAGCGGCTCAAATGCACTTAAAGCACCCGGACTGGGATATTGCCTTAGTCTTTTTCACCCGATCCCTCTATAGCAGCATTATTGACCTGATAGACCGCTACATTCGTCAATTCACCAACAGTGAACAGTCCTATGATCCCGAAACAAGGCGTCTGAAAGTGTTCCATGCCTGGGGCGCAAAAGACCAGCCGGGCCTCTATAGTGAAGTTTGCCATACGGTTGGTTGCCGTAAAAAAATACCCACGGACTTTCCAAAAGATGTACCCATAAGTACATGACCATTTGCTTTCCAAGTTGGCCTACAGTCCTTGCAAGGCCCGCCAGCAAGAAAATATATGTTTTCATTTGGTCATGTACTTAGCGGCAAGGCTTGGATTAGCCATCAATGATATGCGAAGCTGGCTGGAGCGCACTCATTCTAAGATTCCACCGCTTTATGATGCCATTCTCATTGATGAAGGCCAGGACCTTGTCTTCAATCCAGAGTATAAAGAGCACGGCGTGCAACCCTTTTACTGGATGGCCTATAACTTCTGTAAGCCGATAGCAACATCAGAAACCCTCTCCCTGTTTGAGCCAGAAGAAAAAAGCAACGACTCCAGTCAAGACCTCCGGCGTTTAATATGGGCCTACGATGAAGCTCAATGTCTGGATTCCCTCGCGATCCCAACTGCACGAGAAGTGTTTGGTAAGTCATTCTCTTCCTTGCTGCAAGGCCAATATGAGGGAGGCATAAAACGAAGTACGGTGATGCACCGCTGCTATCGGACACCTGGCCCCATTCTTACTGCCGCACATGCTATTGGTATGGGGTTATTGCGTGAAGAGGGGATGATATCAGGCGTTACCACCAAAACTTTGGGTTTGCGCGACTTTATCGGACGTGGCTAAAAAACGAGCCGCGCCATTACGTTGTTTGCACGCCTGATGCAGAACCGGAAACGTTATCGAAATCACTCTTTGACAGGCTACACAGCCATCATTGGTATATTGAGGAGTATCATAGGGCGCTGAAGCAGCTGTGTAACATTGAGCGTTTTCAGGTGCGAGGAAAGC
>NZ_JAVLSP010000149.1:0-5168 GCF_031528575.1 Candidatus Sororendozoicomonas aggregata | reverse complement strand
CGAAAGCATAAGTCCGACAGGCTCCTAGGAGATAAATTATAATAGAAGAATCATGTAAAGAGGGTGTCTACTCATCAATATCAAGCGATGAAAAGCTTATTATTCGGAAAATACTTGTGTGGATAGCTTTTTCCACTCTCTGAATATCAGAAGAAGTCATCCACTATAATTCACCCATGAATAGGAAAAATACCTGCCAAGCAGTGTTTGAATACATAAAAGGCTACCACAATAGAAAACGATGACACAGCACCCCAAGCTATGTCGTTCCTGAGTAGTTTGATTTACTAAAAATTGCATAGCAGCCATTTTTAGTGTCCTAAGTCAAAAAATCAAGAGTCATTTAATGGAAAAAATGCCACGTATGAAATACATAAGGCGTATTACACGCATTATTGTTTCTAATTTTTTTAGATCCTTTCTTTATTTATTGAGTTTATTTTGGCCAAGGAGGAAGAATAGGTGGGTGTTTGGTGCCGGTAAAAGATCTTTTACTGATAATGCAAAGTATTTGTTTTTATATGTTGCAAATAATTGTGATGATATTGAAGTTGCATGGATAGCAAGAAATAAAGAAGTTATAAAAAAACTTAACTCAATGGGCTATAAGTCCTACCATATTTGGAGTCTTGCTGGAATAAATTATTGTCTTACAGCAAAGCTTTATATCTTTTCATCTAAATCAAGTGACATAAACTATTGGACAAGTGGAGGAGCCATTCATTTCAATTTATGGCATGGTGTTGGAATTAAGAATATTGAATATGAAATAAAGACAGGGCCAATTAAAAAGCATTTTCAAAGTAAGATTGCTAGAATTGCTCACCCTGAAGATTTCAGAAAGCCTGATTATTTTTTATCCACTTCAAAAGAAATGACTGCACATTTTAAAAAATGCTTTAGAATTGAGAGGGGTAATATTTTTGAATCAGGTTATCCAAGAAATGAGATTCTTGTTGGCTCTTATTATTCCTATCCAGGCGTAATCGATAATGAGATATCTACAGTTTTAAACAATATAAGCGGTCGAAAAAGTTTTTTATATATGCCAACATTTCGTGATAGCAATAAAGCATTAAACGAAAGTGTTCTTGATTTAGATAAATTAGAAAATTTAAATAAGGAAAAAAATAGCATCTTTCTGATGAAAGTTCATCCAAATACAAGGTTTAAAGCAAAGAAGAGCACTTATGATACTATAGTTTTTCTTGATAAAAGAATGGACGTATATCCCTTGCTTAGGCATGTAGATGTTTTAATAACTGATTACTCATCAGTTTTTTATGATTTTTTATTAACGGGTAAACCTACCATTTTTTATATATATGACTACAAAGAATATATTTCTGATAACCGGGATTTAGCAATGCCTTTTATGGATAATATAGCGGGTGAAATCTGTTATAGTTTTAGTGATTTGATGGTGGCTATGTCTAATTTAAAAAAAACAAGTACAGAAAAGTCAGATTTTTTGATAAAAAAATTCTGGGGAGAAAACTATTCAGATGCATCAAAAAATATAACCTCATTCATCAAGTCAAAAGTAATCTAGTTTAAAGTTAAAGTGTAATTTTAAAATCATGAAAAATATTGCAGTAATTCTCGCTTCTGGATCAGGAAAACGCTTTGGAAGTAGTACCCCGAAGCAGTTTATAAAACTTGCAGGAAAACCCGTTATCCAGTATACCATTGAGACATTTAATAATCACAAGCTTATTGATGAGGTTGTTATTGTAACCATTCCAGAGTATATTTCAAAAGTAGAAGATATGGTGCTTTCTGAATCATTCAACAAAGTTACAAAGGTTATAAATGGTGGTAAAGAAAGGTTTGATTCTTCTTGGTCGGCAATTCAATCTATTAATGAACAGGAATGTAATGTTTTATTTCATGACTCTGTCAGGCCATTTCTTGATGATCGAATAATTAATGAATGTATCAAAGAATTAAATTCGTATAATGCCGTTGATGTGGTAGTGGCAGCAAATGATACGATCGTTAAAATTCGTAACGATGAGATTATGTCGATACCAAACCGTCAGAGCTTAAGGCGAGGACAGACCCCTCAGGCATTCAAGCTGTCAACAATACGTAATGCCTATGATTTATTTATGAAAGATACTGATCAAATTGCATCTGATGACTGCGGTATAGTTTTAAAATACCTCCCGAATGAACCTATAGGCATAGTCAATGGTGATGAAAAAAACTTTAAAATCACACATTCACAAGATATATTTTTAGCTAACAGTATATTAAAATATCACTATTATGGAATAAAAAAAACAGCCAGCGAAAAAATAGAAAATACACTGACAGATAAGACTATAGTTATTTTTGGAGGCAGTAGTGGAATTGGGCAGGCTATATTAACCTTATGTCGTGATTATGGTGCAAATGTATTCCAGTATAGCCGTTCAAATGGTTGTGATATATCTAACTATGATGAAGTAGAAAAAACGTTGGAATCTCTTTATGAAAAAGAGCAGTCAATAGACTTTGTTATTAATACGGCGGGGATACTTATAAAGAAGACTTTACAACAAACATCTCAGGAAGAAATTTCATCACTGATTGGAATAAACTACTTGGGTGCTTTGAATGTTGCCAAAGCATCTTTCAAATACTTGAAGAAAAGTCAGGGAATGTTAATAAATTATACATCAAGCTCATATACGAGAGGGAGGGCTTTTTATAGCATATATTCTTCAACTAAAGCCGCTATTGTTAATTTAACACAGGCACTATCAGAAGAATGGCATCCCTTTAACATAAAGGTAAATTGTATTAACCCAGAAAGAACAAAAACTCCAATGAGGACAAAAAACTTTGGTATTGAGCCAGATGACACTTTATTAAGCCCAAAGCAGGTTGCACAATATACTATCTCTACTATGTGCAATGATATTACGGGTCAAATTATCACAGTAAAAAAAATATAAGGCAAACTATTATTTTGGGCTCTCTCTCCTGTTAATTAACCCAGTTTACGAGAACTACCACATATAGTCAGGATAAAAACATGTAGCACATCAGATTATCACTGATGTAGCTACTGTTATTAATCCGAAACAATTCCAGAGCTTTTTTTATTGAATGGATGAAAGCCTGCCATTTCGCTACAAAAGGCAGCAATGTTGCCATTGATGGTAAGACATTGAAAAGCGCTTATCGTAACCGCGTAAAACCTGGTACTTATCCCGTCCTTCAGAGGCTGTGGCGAAACTCTGAAATACACCCCGCACCCGTCCATCCTGTACAGGGAATGTACAGGAACCACACGCTATGAAAGGCACTCTAACCGCACGCATCATGCGGGTTTCGTGATTCACATCCTTGTGGCATAGATCCCTTAAAATCCCTATACGGGATGACGACGGAGAAAATTAAGAGTTTCGCGACACCCTCTTCAGGATGGGGAGGATGTCAAAATGTAGTAATGACCTTCCATGGTGACCTTGTTCACCACCTGCCTGTTTCTTTGAATAACACCTATCTGCTGGATGCCTTCCCATTTTTCAGCTTCTGATATAAACGACATTTATATTATAATATAACCCATCCTATACTCATGTCGGCCGTGATCTTTCTCTACGGTTTCAGAGTAATCGAAGCTGAGCCGAGGTGATGGCGTATCGTGGTATTGCCGGGCTGATCAAAGTACGTTTGATTTGTTCATGAAGCTTGCCCTGGTTATCTTTGACAGGCTCCTGGAATATCTATTTATGGTGACACATGGGTATACAACGCGGATCATCAATATTCTTCACGTACTGAGCCAAAGATTCTGGCCTGACTTTATGAGATATACCAACCGAGAAAGTAAGTGCATATAGTTTGGTTTATACAATGCACTTTAGTTCATAATTGATGCGTGAGTCCTGACCATTAGGATCAGCGTATCTGCATCTTCATCTTCATCAGATAATGTACTGATTATGAGTTTAGATAAATTTAAGTTTAATAAGGCGCTGCTCAATCCTGTTAATCGAAAAGAAGGTATTAGTGCCTACTTAAGAACCCGTAATGGCGGGGATATGCTTAAGCTGGTTATTGAGTCGCATATAAACTATTTTGATGAGATTATAGCTTGCTATAATGATTGCACTGATAATACTGAGGCGGTGTTGCGGATGTTTGAGAAAAAATACCCAGATAAGCTAAAAGTGTATCATTATGAGCCAAAGGTACCACCTTTGCGGTCAAGGGAGCAAAAGTCATTGTTAGCAGATTCAGTACACAGCATGGCTAATTACTCTAATTTTGCTCTTTCAAAAACCACCAGAAAAATTGCTGTTAAGCTGGATGATGACCACTTTGCTGTCAGCCATAATCTTAAGGAGGCTTTATCATACATAAAAAAAAAGAAAAATTATAATGCTAAATACACTTTTTGTGGCATTAATTTAATGAAAATGACTGATAATGAAATCGGCATTTGTTCCAGCCATCCTTTCGCTGGCGGGGTGGATATAGAATTTTATCCCGTTTCAGAAGAAACATATTACACTAATAAGGATGGAGTAGAACTTTTTATACACCCTAAAATGAAGAAAAAATATCTTGGTATTTTGTATCTTCATTTAAAGTCTTTAAAGAAGTGTAATGGGTTTGGCAATTATCAATTAGAAAGGGATGACAACCGTGGTAACCCCTATGTGGAGATAATAAAAAATTTTTTTGATACCTGCCAGTATAGCACTTTAGATAGTTTTTCCAAAACATCTATAGAAACATTAATAAAAAAAAATAGCTCTAATGCTAAGGGTTTTTTTTACAGTCGGCGATTCACAAAAAAAATTTTAGAACTTACAGGCTTGGACTATAGAACTGGTTTAGATAATTCCCGCGCGCTTTTTTTTAAAAGTGATATTGTACATGTGATAGATTCAGTTGAAGAATTACAAAGTTGCGCACAGAAAAACAGTGTTAAATTATATACAATGATAAAAAAACATGATATTTTCTAACTATTCATTTTTGTTAATTATTTGTAAGTAAGATGGGTTTTGCTAATAGTTAGGAAAAGAGCACGAAAGCCATTGCTATCATTAGTCTTCGATAAAAGTATTAATGACTATTTTATTCCATAAAAACACGTGGTTTTTTTATATAAGTATATGACCAAATGAAAACATATATTTTCTTGCTGGCAGGCCTTGCAAGGC
>NZ_JAVLSP010000148.1:0-5275 GCF_031528575.1 Candidatus Sororendozoicomonas aggregata | reverse complement strand
GGATAATAGTGGGGCTATTTGACGAAGAAGCAGGAATTTTTAGACCAATTTATCGCAACCGCAGTAGGGTAGTCTATTCTCGGACAGGCTCCTAGGAGCTTCCCCAGGTATGGGCCGGTCCAACGAGCTTTATTCCGGTTCATCCAGGGATTCGTTTTAATCACCCAGCCCACGAGATGTATTTAAGTGCCAGTTAAGCAAGGCGCAACGTCTGGCAGCGGGTGATTTTTTGGCGAAGTTTCTATTGCTCAAGACAACAGGGGGCTTTTTCAAACGAGCCCCGTGGTTATGGCGGTGGCACTGATAATCTTTCTGACACACTGGCCGCTTGTGGAGAAAATAACGCTTCTCTCTATAATCTTCACCATAACCTTCATCATAACCTTCATAGGCTTCTTCCATGTCATCGGTTTCGTCCATCAGCTCTTCATAATAGGAATGACATTTCATCACAGCACTTTCAAATCCCGTAAATCGTGACACCAATAAAAGAGGGCTAATCATAGCCCAGCAGGCCCATGAAAATAAGTGAATTAAAATATCAAATTGGAATTAAATTTTTAAAATACTAAATATTTTATTCTATAAAAGGGTCAGCGATGAGCGATAAAAGCCTTTCATCTCAGTGCGCAGCCTATTGGGGTTTTGCCGTAATGCGCACAAATGGTCAGTAATAAAAAGCGCGATGGCATTTTGCCAGAATCAGGTATAGCCCCTCAAAATCTTCAAGGTTGTATCTTCATAGTTGCCATGTAACAATGCTCTGGCTCGCATTAGCAGCAGCCTTCACCGGACGCTTCCTTCAATTCAACCAACCTGGCTTCTCAATCCCTATGGCAATCACTCATCCCAATTCCTCTGTGCTGAAAACTATCACCGTGTTAGTGACTGTGTTCTTATTAAATGCTCCTGCGTTTTCTCAGGAAGAAATTCAGGTTCACAGTTATACCAACACAAAAGGTTTTACATTCAGAAACTTTAGTTTCACACTGACACCAGAAAATACTATTCTGGCATCTGACAGTCGGCTTAAAGCAAAAGGTTACTCCCGTAATGCCTCAAATTACCGCCATGAAATATTGGACGAAAACAGTATAAATTTTACTGAATATGGGCAGTTTCAAGTGTTCATACCCCAGGAGAAATTTTCGCTACCACACAAAGCAACCACTTTTATCATCGCAAGAATGCCTCAAACAAGCCCGCAAACCCAAGGCTATAAAGAAAAGGTAGAAAAAAAACAACAACTCTATAAAAAAATAGCCCAGATGGTTAAGGAAAAAAAAGGATCAGTGGATGTTGTCTTTGAATTTCCCTACCCTAATTCAGAAACAATAGACGCCAATATCTTTTTCAGAACCTATAACGGCGAGTATATTGACAGGGTTGGAAAATTATAATTTTGTACCCATTGACGTTGTGAGAAGCCGCTCGCTATGTTTTATGAGCGGCAACCGCCATAAAAACGGGCTGAGCCGGGTCTTCTGGCTCTGATAATCACCATCAACCTGCCTGAAGCTTCATCCGCGACGGTTGTTATTCGATGGTGGTAATTGACATAAAAGCGGGGCTGAGATAACTTATTGGCCTTATTTGATCTTCTACAGCCATTTTAGATTCTGAGGTAGGTTTTATTACTTCAAGGGCTATCTATAGAGGCTGTATTGTTCTTTACGCTCTCGTAGTTCAACGGATAGAACGACGGCCTCCTAAGCTGTAGATGCAGGTTCGATTCCTGCCGAGAGCGCCACTATTTTCCATGCGATCTCTGCCAATAATGACACTCTTCTCCATCGCTGTTATCACTGAGAGATGACGCCTGCTACCTGTTCTACCTTCTAATTAGAATCCCCATTTTTTCCGGACAGCCTCCAGATAATTCGGCCAATCTGAGGATATGTATTTATCCATCTGTTGTTCTCTGATTTTCGCCTCTTTCAACAGCGTGGGCGGAAACCTGGAGTACCTGGGGGCTTTTGTATCATCCTCTATTTTGTAGTCCGCGAGTCCCATAGTTGCCGCGCAATCATCAGTAAATTTACCACCTAAGTTGTTTTTTTGGTCAACTTCTATACAACCTGTCAGCACAACCTTAAGGTATGACATGGCAATTTTTTTCGTATCATCCCCTCTGCCAACATAGTAGCTGGATGACTTATCAGGAAAGTAGGCATAAACTTCCATATCTCCTCGAGCACCCATCACTTTGCTCCTGTCTTCCTCCCGGTAGAAGATGATGTGGTCTGCTGGCAATTGTTTCCGCTGGTAAGCAGGCCCTTCGCGCCGGTCAAATTTGGGCAGTTCACTTTTTTTCACGGCAAAGATCAGACCGTTAACATAACCGCCCAATGCCTGTTCAAGTTCAAGGGATCTTTGCTGTGACCTGGGCATCCACAATTGCCAGTCCCGGGTATAACCTTTAACTTTTACCGGAATGTAAACGCTACCTTTTGGATCGGGCTCCGTTGCCGTGCGGGCCGGTGTCGACATGAGGCTACCAAAACCAAAAATATAGACCATTTTCTCCGGCTCACTTAACGCGAATGCTCCACGGGAAACTAACACGGGTAAAAAGAATACCAACAGCAATTTTTTCAGCGTTACCATTTTCATAGCCTTAAATATTCACCAAACACTAGCGATAAGGATGTCGCGTTGTGCGTTCCCCGTCGTTGGCAGGCGTTTGCGCCCTGCCAATAAGCACGCTTGCAAACCAGAATTTGGCAAGGGTCGCGGCGCTAGCGTTGGCCTGAAGACTCAGGTTTTAACTGTTTTGCATTGCACAAGGCTCGCTTCGGTCGCAATGCGCTCTTGTACACCGTTTCAATAGGTTTGACAGATCCGATGGCCCATAAAGTGATCGTACGCAAGGCGGTATTTCCGCGCATTCGCGCCAGGTCACAAAAATGCTTGCTTTGGCTAAGCCTATCAACTGTATTGGAATGATATACTCCAATAAAATTAGTAATAAGAGGCGGAAGTTGTCAAATATAAAAGTAAATCCAAACAAGACGCTTTTAGCCTGGAGGCTTCTTTATTTGATTTGACGCAATGGGCGTTGGTTTCTCATTGTAAGATCGTTACCCACTGTGGCACTATCCCCTGAATAAATGTACAGTCATTGCAATCAGACCAGGAAAAACAGAGTAACAGATGGGTGTACTTTTAGGGATTGATCCGGGGTCAAGGATCACAGGGTATGGCATTATTGAACAGGTAGGCAACAAGTGCGCCTACATAGCATCAGGCTGTATTCGCATTAAAGAGGTGTCTTTACCTCAACGGTTGCAGCGAATCTTTGAAGGCATTAATAGCCTCATAGAGCATTATTGCCCTCAGAGCGTGGGTATTGAGCAGGTCTTTATGTCAAAGAATCCCGATTCCGCTTTAAAATTAGGCCAGGCAAGGGGGGCGGCCATTGTTGCTGCGGTGAATCAGGGGTTGGAGGTGTCTGAATATTCTGCGCGACAGGTCAAGCAGGCCGTGGTGGGTAAGGGGTCTGCGGACAAAAAACAGGTTCAGCATATGGTAAAAGCCATGTTAGGCCTCGATGCAACCCCCCAGGCTGATGCGGCCGATGCGTTGGGGGTGGCCTTGTGTCACGCTCACACTCAAGCTGGACTGGTGCGAATGGCAGGCGCGTCAAGGCGTGATAATCGTCGGCTGATTAGCCGCTAGGAGCCTGTTTATGAAATATCCGGGCTAGAATGTACAAAGATGAAAAGCTGCGGCGCTGAGCACAATATCGAAGATTTGTCCGTGATCATACATTTTTGTCAGCCGTTTCCAGACACGGCGGTTTATTTTTTGCTGATTATAGAGTTCATCCGTCACCCTGATCAGCAATTGCTGCCTGAAATTCCAGCCAGGGGCGTAACGACCATTGGCGATAAAAGTCACGTCACTGTCTGTCAAGCCATGATCAATAGCCATAACGGTGAGATCAGGAATCACGTGAAAGGCATGGGCAAGACGCGCGCTGCGCAGAGTAATCAGTGCCCGGTCTTTCAGTGGCAGCGTACCATAGCCCCTTACGTAACTTGAAAAGCTCCTTACCGGGGCATCAAGTCTCGGCGTGTAACGCAATGTTTCGGTGGGAGGGGTAAAGTCTTTGGGTGTCGCGCAATAGCTAAACAGGGGACGTTTAAGCTGTTCCGTTGTTCTTGACGGGTGATAGTCACTGGCCAGATCTGCCATAGCCAGTTGCTTCCAAAGGGTATTGAAAAAGGAAAGTAGTATGTTCATAAAAGCGGCAGTGTCATTAAATTCGCCCATTAGAGGCTATGATCTTCTGTTAGTTCCCAAAGCAGGGTGTGAAACAGGGTAAACTGTCAGGGATTCTAACTGACTGGTTAGTTTTTCTGGGGATCTTGGCAATAAAAAAGGGGAGCGTATGATTGGGTGTTTAAAAGGCAGGTTACTGGATAAACAACCGCCATCATTAGTGATTGATGTCAATGGGGTGGGTTATGAGGTAGAAGCGGCCATGTCCGTCTTTTACGCATTGCCAGAGGTCGGTGGCGAAGTGACGCTCTATACGCACTTTGTCGTGCGGGAGGATGCGCAACTGTTGTATGGCTTTAGTAGCCGAAATGAACGAGAGCTGTTTCGCGCGCTGATTAAAGTCAATGGCATTGGCCCCAAGCTGGGCTTGACGATTTTGTCGGGGATTGAAAGTGATGCCTTTGTACGCTGTGTGCATGATAATGACAGCGCTACCTTGGTTAAGCTCCCGGGTGTGGGCAAAAAAACAGCGGAGCGACTGATTATTGAAATGCGGGATAAACTGGATAACTGGGCTCCTGTGCCTTTGCTTGACGGTACGCCGTTGGGAGGCGGTGGCACAGCCGCTGCCGTTGACCCTGATGTGGAAGCGGAGGCGGTCTCCGCACTGGTAGCCCTTGGCTATAAGCCCCAGCAGGCAAGCAAGGTCATCAGAAAAATCTACATTGACGGTGTGTCCAGCGAAGAGCTGATCAGGCAGTCGTTGAAGAGCATGATTTAACCTGAATTCAGATTCAAGGACACTCAGCGTCTATTATCAGCGAAGGTAAAAAAGTGACTGGCAAATGTTATTGCCCTGAGGATAGGCCTGTACTCCTTCATTGGCTGAGCTTTTTGGCATCAAAACTTCCCGAAATATCCGGATTAAAAGTCTGCCCGTAGCGAGGACCGCGAGAAATGGCGGATAAAAAGTCGCTTTTGTGAGGAGAATAGCGGGACTATTTGACGAACAAAAGCGACTTTTTAGACCCATTTATCGCAGCCGCAGTAG
>NZ_JAVLSP010000147.1:0-5315 GCF_031528575.1 Candidatus Sororendozoicomonas aggregata | reverse complement strand
GAAGGAGCGCCGTACCGGGGAGTACGGCCGACTGAGCAAAACTCCCTTAGAGCCGCAAGGAGCAAGCAAGGCCAGGAGCATGTTTATGAAATATCCGGGTTAGATTGACCACTGGAGATTCCGTCGTGTCACAAAAGTCCCAGACCAACCACCGCCCCAAGCCCTCCGCACGCCGTAGAGCCCGCCAGCTGGCATTGCAGGCACTGTACCAGTGGCAGATGACCAAGGCCCCGGTCAACGGCATCGAAGCCCAGTTTCGCAACGATAATGATCTGAGCAAAGTGGATGATAGTTATTTCAGCACCCTTCTTCACGGCGTGCCTAGCCAGCTCAGCCATCTGAATGAAGCCATGGTGCCCCTGCTGGACCGAACACTCGAGCAGCTTGATCCGGTAGAATTAGCAGCCCTGCGTATTGGTTGCTACGAGCTGATTAATCATCGTGATGTCCCTTACCGGGTCGTGATTAATGAAGCCATTGAACTGGTGAAAAAGTTTGGTGCCCAGGATTCCCACCGTTATATCAATGGGATTCTTGATAAGCTGGCACCGAGGCTAAGGGCTGATGAAGTGCGCTCCTACCGAAAAAATAGTCAGAATTGACTTAGGGGCGTTCTCAGCAGCAGTCTTAAAAGTCTGCCCGTAGCGAGGACTGCGAGAAATGGCGGATAAAAAGTCGCTTTCGTGAGGAGAATAGCGGGACTATTTGACGAACAAAAGCGACTTTTTAGACCCATTTATCGTAGCCGCAGTAGGAGCATGACTTTTAAGACTGCTTCTCAATACCTCTTTGACATCAAAAATACCGTTCAATGGTTCTACTTGCAGCCCTTTTCTCAGTGGGGTATTTCTTCACCACTTTGGCAGTTAACCACACGACCGACCAAAAAGCATTGTTTAAAAAATAAACAACACTGTTTTCCCCCTTGTTTTATTCACACACTGACACCATTCAGAGGTTATCCAGTGAGTTATCCACAGTACCAGTGGAGAAAAACAATTTCTCTATTATTTTCAATTAGTTAATACCGTCAATAAAAAAACATCTGTCGTTTTTCAAGGGGTTACGTAACCAGTAATCCACAATCAACGGGTTGTTTTGTAATCGCCTGGGGAAAGAGTATAAAAATCATAAGGATGTTAATAACGCCCCTGTTCATTAAACAAACAGAAAAGCTGCCAGGGCGGGGGATATTACACCACTGTCTGATTTTTGGGCGCATTTCATATCTGTGTTGTTGACAAACACCGGGGAGCGACATAACGCTGAAGCTAAGCGTCACGAGCCGCAGGCAAGCGTCCGGTGGAGGGGCGAAGCCCCAGAACAAAGTGGAAGCATTTGTTAGGTGGCTTCTATTATGTGACTGTTCTTCTACCTGAAGAGGGTGTCGCGAAACGCTTAATTTTCTCCGTCGTCATCCCGTACAGGGATTGTAAGGGATCTATGCCACAAGGACGTGAATCACTAAACCCGCATGACGCGTGCGGTTAGAGTGCCTTCCATAGAATGTGGTTCCCGTACATTCCCTGTACAGGATGACGGTGCGGGGTGTGTTTCAGAGTTTCGCGACACCCTCTAAAAGTAAGGGGTTTTACGCTCGTTCAATAAAGGTACTCTTGACCAGGGCGGTATTTCTATAATTTTTACTTATATGTGAACTGGCGGCTCGTTTACACGTTTACATTGTCTGTAGTGCGCAAGCCGCTGTAAAATGGTCTCGGTCAAGCGTATCGGGTTGCTGGCAATACCAACGACGGTAAAAAACTTACAGCTATGATCAATCATGTTCGGTTGGTGGTTTATAATGTGACTGTTGATGAAATATCCAGACCGGTAGTAAATGCGCACAATGGCTTTGGGGTGTTCTACTAACGGCAAAAATGTCGACGTTTTAATACGCCCATTTGATTCACCAAGTGATTCCTTAATCAGGGTGATTACCATGAAAAAGATTTATACTTTTATTGTACCTGTAATATTGACAATATTGACTAACTACACCTTTGCAACAAAAGAAACCTGGCATTTAGACCACAATGAGACATGCGACAAGAATACTGGAGTCTGTTGGGATGATGGCGTTGATTACATTGTGAAACCCGTTGGTAATGGATATTGCCTTTATCATAATGGAACAACGCCGAGAAGTATCACCATCCATAGTGTAATGGAGTACGAAAAGAAGACCAGTGGCGAATTTCAAATTAACTTCATCAGTTACATTTTTAAAAAGTGTGGTTCTGAACATAGCTCTCAAGATTTTGAGGTTCGTAGACTCAAAGATAATTCACTAGCAGCAACATTTCAGTGGTATAGCCCTTATGCTAAAACATCCTATATTAAAGCGATAAACGATCCAGATCATATTGTGTCGCAAGAGGCATTCGGTATCTTTTTAGTAGGCAAAACGATTCCTAGTCCTTAATAAGCACCAGAGAAAATATCATACCTGTTTAACGTGAGTTCGACGAATTAAACAGTCATTAGAAGCACCTTCTGTCAATAGGTCAACGTCGATGTGAGGCTTCAATGACTGCTTTGTATAGGCTATCAATCCAGCGATCCAATTGACGCCAACGTTAAAGGGAGAACAGTGACGTGTATGCTCTATCTGCGAGATATTTTTAAGTTGATCATTGACACATTCAACCACTGCCCCCTTGCGCGGCATAATTTTGTCAAAGACCCGAAGCAGCCTTGGCTTCCTATTTTTTCGGGCTTTTGTTATGAGGTGTAATACCAATTGTATCTTCTAACTGTGAAAAAAATCTGGCTTTATAAGGCTAAGCCGAGATTTATACCGTAATTAGAAAAGGCGGTTGGTATAACCCCTGCTCTGACAGCTCACCAGTGAGCTGCTCAGAGATTACGCTTGCCTCCATCAGCAGAGACGGGCTCCCGCCTTATCCCCTGCCTAAAGAGGGTGTCGCAAAAGCCTCAATGCGTTCCGGCGTCATCCCGTATAGGGAATATACGGGATCTATCTCACAGGGAGGTGAAGCGCTCAACCCGCATGATACCAAGGGGTAGACTGCCCTCCCTGGCGCATGGTTCCTGTACGATCCCTGTACAGGATGACGGTTTCGGACTTTCGCGACAGCCTCTAAAAGTCAGGGGGCTTACGGCGAAAGTGCTCATCTTTTATTGAAATTTATGACACACTATATTTCAAAAGTCTCAGTCTTTACTTAACAAATCTACTATCAGGCAATCTCCACCAAATCGCCTTTTGATTCGAGCCAAAGCTTGCGGTCCCCTGAGCGTTTTTTAGCAAGAAGCATATCCATATTTTGCAGCGTTGCTTCAATATCGTCATCCAGTGTCAACCGCACCAAACGCCGAGTGTCTTGTGACATGGTCGTCTCACGCAGTTGCAGGGGATTCATTTCACCCAGCCCTTTAAAGCGCTGAACATTCACTTTTCCCTTTTTCTTTTCGGCTTTAATGCGCTCAAGCACACCGTCTTTTTCGGCATCGTCCAGGGCATAAAAAACCTCTTTAGCGACGTCGATACGGTATAGCGGGGGCATGGCAACATAGATATGACCCTTTTCTACCAAAGGGCGAAAGTGCTGAACAAACAAAGCGCAGAGTAATGTCGCGATATGCAATCCATCAGAGTCCGCATCAGCGAGAATACAGATTTTACCATAGCGCAGTCCTTCGAGCATCGAAGACCCCGGATCAACACCAATAGCAACCGAAATATCGTGAATTTCCTGCGAAGCCAGTACTTCACCAGAGTCCACTTCCCAAGTGTTCAGAATTTTACCGCGCAGGGGCATGATAGCCTGGTACTCGCGGTCACGGGCTTGCTTGGCCGAACCACCGGCAGAATCGCCTTCCACTAAAAACAACTCTGTGCGCGTCACATCCTGACTGGAACAATCAGCAAGCTTTCCTGGCAGTGCCGGTCCCTGGGTCACTTTTTTACGGGCAACCTTTTTCGCCTTGCGCATCCGCTTTTGGGCATTGTTGATACACAACTCAGCCAGCAACTCACCCTCTGCCGTATGCTGATTCAACCATAAACTAAAACTGTCTTTAGCTACGCCGGACACAAAAGCGGCGCATTCACGGGATGACAAACGCTCTTTGGTTTGCCCGGAAAACTGCGGGTCGGCCAGTTTGGCCGAAAGGACATAAGCGCAGTTTTCCCATACGTCATCCGGTCCAAGCTTCACCCCCCGGGGCAATAGATGACGAAACTCACAAAACTCACGGATAGCTTCCAGCAATCCTGTGCGCAAGCCATTCACATGCGTCCCCCCCATTGGGGTGGGAATCAGGTTCACATAACTCTCTGCCAGCACTTCTCCGCCTTCAGGTAACCATTGTACCGCCCAGTCCGCGGCCTCTTTTTCGCCCGCTAACGACCCGACAAAAGGCTCTGTGGGCAGCGTAGCAAACTCACGGGTAGTGCTTTTCAGGTAATCCGAAAGACCGTCTTCATAATACCATTGTGTGATTTCCTGGGTGTTGCAATCCTCAAACTCTACCCGTAAACCCGGGCACAACACCGCTTTAGCGCGTAATACATGCTTTAAACGAACCACTGAAAATCTCGGTGAGTCAAAGTACTTGGGATTCGGCCAAAAATGGACAGTTGTACCCGTTTTACGCTTGCCACACGTCCCCGTAGCCTTCAAGGCAGAGGCTCTGTTGCCATCTTTGAATGCCATTTCCTGAATTTTGCCTCCCCGTTTAACGGTGACATTCAGGCACGTGGATAACGCATTGACAACGGACACACCAACACCGTGCAAACCGCCGGAGAACTGGTAGTTCTTGTTAGAAAATTTTCCGCCAGCATGAAGGCGAGTCATAATCAATTCAACGCCGGAAATACCGTGTTCAGGATGAATGTCTGTGGGCATGCCACGACCATCATCGGAAACTTCCAGCGAGTTATCCTTATGCAGCTTGATAAAAATATGGCTTGCGAAACCGGCCAGGGCTTCGTCAACACTGTTATCAATGATTTCCTGTGCCAGATGGTTAGGACGTGTCGTGTCGGTGTACATACCCGGTCGTTTACGAACCGGATCAAGTCCACTGAGCACCTCAATGGCTTCTGCTGTGTAATCGTTACGCATTGATTTCCTAGTATCAGGATAGAAGTGTAATTACTGAGAGTGTATCCAATCCTGCCCCCAAGACTCAAATTCTAACAGATCAAAGGCGTTCAGCAGCCCTTTAAACAACCACAAGAAAGATTGTCACAGACGATGAACCTGTCACGAACAAGCGCTGCTTTATTCAATAAAAAACTTGCTCCCAGCTATACTTAGGAGTCTGTCGGACTTATGCTCGAA
>NZ_JAVLSP010000146.1:0-5496 GCF_031528575.1 Candidatus Sororendozoicomonas aggregata | reverse complement strand
GCCCTCAAAGAAGCCACTTGGGAGTTTATAAAGGACTTCTCAGAGGGAAAAGACTGGTTAAGGCCATTTTTTGTCGGTGCTGTCAATGCGTAAGTTCTAATTAATTAATAATCCATTATTGATTATAGTAACTCTCTCAGGGAGCTGACCCAGAGCCAAGTTTCAAAATGAAAGTGTCAGGTGCGGGTTTGCCGGTTGGGTTATTGGGTTTTAAGAACGGACATTAAAGAATAATCCATTATTAATAATGCACCATAGAAAATAAGAAAATAAGAAAATAGAAGACCAGGAGAGAAAAAATCAGCCTTTATTGGGTGCTCTATGTGTACTTAAACCAAAACTCATTTGAAATCGCAGGTCAACCACAGCTAGGGAGGTGACCTGCGTAGCAACTCTTCTTTTTCCAAGGGTTAATGACATCAACGTTAGCCGCTTCAAACGGTGCAACATCTCGGGAAGCAACCCGGAATCCATGTACGGAAGCAATGGCGGCAATATAGCCATCAGGCACGGGGAATCCCCGCCCCCTTTTTCTGGCCAGTACTGCCAGCTCTGCGTATTTCTTCGCAGCGGCAACATCAAACTCCAGGATACGCCCACTGAAAAGAGCGGTGTATCGATCCACAGCCTGGCCTAGCTGCTTCTTTCGACGACCCTCAGGTAGATCAAGAATGCCAAACAGCAATTCAGCCAGCGTCACACTGGACAGATAGAGCGTTTCACTGATTTGCTCATTCAGCCATGCCACTACAAGCGGATCAGGTGTCTGCTTCATGGTTTCCGAAACAATGTTAGTATCGAGTAATATCATTCGAATTTCACCGGTTCCGCTGGCGTCTTATCCCGGCTACGTTCCAGGGTATCAGCCTCCTCATCCGTTAAACCGATATCCCGTCCGGCATTAACCAGGGCATCACCCATCAAAACCCGATCCTCAGGTTGAAGAACCTCTTTAAGAATGTTCCGAACCTCAGCCACCAGACTTCGGTTATTTCGCTTCGCCCTGGCCTTCAGGGCACTGTGAAGCTCATCCGGGATATCTCTAAGCGTCATCATTGCCATAACGTCACTCCTGCAAAACACACTCTTTATGAATGCTTAATATTATTATAAATGCACAATGCATTGAATACAAAAAAAGAATGCAAAAATAGCCACAAAATACACTCTTACCGGTAGTTGTGCTTACCAGCAGTAAGATAGTGTATAAAACTGTATATTTAAAATCATATAATATACATATGTAGTGTATTTTATACATTGCACAGATATACAGAATAATACACTTTTAGCTTGCAAGATGTATGAAATGTATATACACTAAAAATATACGAAAAATACACAAAGGCAGGCAGGCAGGCAGGCAGGCAGGCAGGCAGGCAGGCAGGCAGGCAGGCAGGCAGGTATGGCGGTTAACATTTCAGAACAAAAGTGGCACGAAATCTGGGCAGCGTGTGAAGCGGTGGACGCAACCGGCACAAAGCTTAGTATGAATGCAGTGAAAGAGCACCTGGGCGGTACAAGCTTCAGCTACATTTCTCCTGTGTTGCGTGAGTATCGTGCCAAGAAACGCCCTGTCATTGCTGTTGGTGGTGAGGTAGCGGAAGAACTAAAGGGCATTATTGAGCGTCACGTTAATCAGGCAGCCATTGAGTACCAGGAGGCTCTGAAGCAGCGGCTTGAAGAGGAGGCTAAAAAAGAGAATGCGTTTATTGAGGGCGAGCTGGCTGCTGCCAATGAGCAAAACATCGAGCTTGAGGCTGAAAACCAGCGCCTTGAGAACGAAAATCACCGGCTGTCAGGCGACAACGACCGCCTGAGTAAGCAGTGTTCTGAAGAGCGGGAACGTTACGAAGAGGTTCACCAGGAGAACCGGAAATACCGTACTGATTTGTTGAACGCCAACTCGGAGAAAGCCTCACTCGAAGGACAAGTAAAAAATCTCAAGGAGCAAATGGACGGTATGGTTGCCAACACGAAACGCCTTGAAAAAGAGTTGAAAGAGGCACAGGAAGCTGCTGCTGAAATGCGCGGTAGCCTGAAAACCAGCAAGGAGCAGGAAGGCTTGCTGAAGCAGTTTCTGGAAACCGTTGGATACGATAATAAATTGCCTTAACCGTTAGAATCCTGAGGATGGGAGAAGCACTGTGACCGTAAAGGAAAAACTCAGTGGCTGAGCCTTTCTCGAAATAGGGGCTTCTAGCCCTTGGAGTACGTTTCCGTTCCATTGGGCTGTGCGCTGGGAAAAGCTGCGCATATCTTGCTGGTGCAAGTCCTGTCTTGGAAGGTGAAGCTAGCACCACCAAGTAGCGAGTCTTGCGCCCTCCCGGGTAACTTGGAGGGTGAAGCGTAGACAGCGAAACATTCGAGCCGAAACCGAATGGTGAACGTGATAACCCCGAAATGGTAGGGTCGTGGAAGCTGACAGGTTAGTCCACCTGGCAAGCAATAAATCACCGGAGGCCAAGGCTAGCGAGATGCCAAAGGCGATTAACCGCCGGGGTCACAGGCGTTGGCGAGTTTGTAGAGATATGTGACGGAACCCAGGAGATCCATAGGGCTCTCGATGGATTGAGTATGCGAAGGGCAAAACACGAGACTTTGCACATGGCTCTATGGAAGTCGGAGTCAGCCATAGTAGCAATGAATCGGGTAATGACCGTGGAGCGAAGGGCTGACAGATAGATCGAGCGTGAGAGAGAAACAATGACCGTACTCAGCAACGACGGGCAATCATGGTTAACGAAACTTGAGCGCATAGGTGAGAAGTCAGCATACGATAGACAAATGGTGTTCAATAACCTTGGACACCTGCTGAATGCCAGTATGCTGAAGGGACAATTCTTTCGGTTGGACGGGAATAAAGCCGCTGGTATTGACCGCATGACAAAAGCTGCCTATGGCGAGAAGCTGAATGAGAACCTTAATGGTCTTCTCCAGCGTATTCGCAGAGGCACATACAAGCCGAAACCCGCGAGGGTGAGAGCCTGTAAATAATTCTGTGTAAACGCCACTTATTATTTACGCCTTGATCCGGTCTGGAAACATAATAGCAAACCGGTTCATGGCTGACTTCCAGTCCCTGACGGGCATTGTCCATTTGGAGGATGCCCTTTCTGTTGCCAGATAAATCACTTTCAATGCAGAATCATCTGAAGGAAAGATTTTCCGTAGTTTTATTGCCTTACGCGGGTCCTGTGGAAGAACCCTCGAAAATGACGAGTAACCATAATCTACCATGACCTGTCAGTTCCAATTTCACTGAAATTACACTCCACAAAGCCATTTCGTAAATCAGCCTCGCTGCTCATTTCAGCAGATAGGTCATAGATTTGCTGTTCTAGGTCTTCGTCATCTGTGTATTGAATAGTGAGTTCGTACTCCCAACCATCTTTTACCAGTTTTGTTGCACCATAGTTACTCAGGATGTAGTCTTCAATGTGCTGGCGAGACTTTCCTTTTCCACGGACAAAATTGCTATTGTTTTCAACCTGAAGCCACAGTATCACCCTTGTAGTTTTCAGCTCTGGTATGGTGCCAGATTTCTTTACGGTATTTAATGCCCGATAAATCGTGGCTTCACCTAACCTGAATTCTTTGGCCAATTGGCCAATCGTAACTCCAGACATCCGTCGCGAATATATTTCTTCACACCTAGCATCTGTCAGTTTGGGGGGGCGGCCAAACCTCACTCCATTCTCTTTGGCTTTGGCAATACCTTCAGCCTGCCGTTCAGTACGAAGGTCATTTTCAAACTCAGCTATGGATGCAAGCATATTGAACATAAGCCTACCAGTGGACGTGCTGGTATCAATGTTTTGATCCAGGACAAGCAGGTCTATGTTTTCTTGTTGGAACCGTTTAGCAAGTTGTGCAAGGTGAACCACTGATCGGGCAAGACGGTCAAGTCGAGTGATGACCAACGTGTCGCCTTCTCGCAGATAATTCATGCACGCCTGAAATTCAGGACGTTCGGCAGTCCGGCCACTTCGTTTTTCCTGATAAATCCGGTCGCACTTTGCTTGGGTCAATTTCGCCAGCTGAACTTCCAAACTTTGACCTGTGGAACTTACACGAGCATAACCAATTTGGGGCATAAGCTATCAAATATCCTTAAAGAATTTGATTGATCACTTATGATAGTAGTTTTGATAGTTATTTTTCAATACTATCAATAAGTATACTTATTGATAGCTTACAGTTTTGGCTAAAATGGATTGATTCGATTATAATAAACGAATCGAACGATATCAGAGAGATTAAAAACGATGCACGCTCTTTCAGCCAATGAAGCGAAAACCCATTTTGGAGATATGCTGCTAAAGGCACAGCGCAGCCCGGTTCAAATCAGCAAGAATGGCAAGCCCGTTGCCGTCGTTATCTCAGCCGATGAATACAAAAGCATTGAGGAACTCAAATTGCAAATGTTGCAGTTAAGGGTTGCTCAGGCCAAGGCAGATATTGCAGCAGGCAAACTGGCTGACGGCGATGCATTCTTTGATGAGCTGGAATCAGGACAACATGACTGATGTCCACCTATCGTTTTACCCCGGATGCACAATCTGACCTGATCGAAATTCGCAGGTACACAGTAGCACAATGGGGAACTGAGCAGTCCAGAAAATACTTATCGGAACTCCGAGAAACCATTCACCTGCTTACTGAAACGCCATCCCTCGGAAAACACCGGCCAGAAGTCGGTTCGAATGTGTTGAGTTTTCCTCATGGGAGCCATGTCATCTACTACCTGATGCATGAGGGGGTGTTGGTGGTATTTGGTGTATTACACAAACGCATGGTGCCGCTCAATCACCTGGTCGAACGAGAGGTTGTTTAGTGGCGTTGGCCGACGGGCCTTAATCAAGGCTGGCAATGAAGAAAAACCAAAAACGTATTCAGCTATTATCGGATACAGAAGTTGAAGAGCTTTATTCGCGACCCGAGTTTAACATCCATGAGCAACAGCTTTACTTCACGCTGACAGCTTGAGCCTGTAAATAATTCTGTGTAAACGCCATTACTTGTTTACACCTTGATCCGGTCTGGAAACATAATTTCAAACCGGTTCATGGCCGCTTTCCAGTCCCTTATTGGCATAGTCCATTTGGCCGATGCTTTTTCTGTCGCCAGGTAAATAACCTTCAGAACCGCATCATCCGTTGGGAATATTTTCCGGTTTTTTATGGCCTTTCGGATGACGCTATTCAGCGACTCTATAGCATTCGTCGTGTAAATCGCTTTCCTGACCTCTTTAGGGTAGTCGAAAAGGGTAATCAGGTTATCCCAGTTTTTGCGCCAGGACTTGCCTATGGAAGGAAACTTCTCTCCCCACGCGCTTTCAAAAGCGCTAAGCTCGCTTTCTGCTTCTTCAGCAGTGACCGACTGGTATATCCTCTTGAGGGACGGTCGGCAAATGGCATTCTGAGCACCGCAACGCTTGTAAGTAACTGAAAATATTAGAAAAAATATCGATTTTTGTTTTTCAGAAGTGTGATG
>NZ_JAVLSP010000145.1:0-5599 GCF_031528575.1 Candidatus Sororendozoicomonas aggregata | reverse complement strand
ACCATTTTCGAGAGCATAAGCTGGTCAATCGACCGGCTTCTCCACACAATTTATTCCAAGCCTCGCAACAGCAATCAACGATATGCTCATAACCATCAAGTGCCTTATTGGATAAATCATGCTCTAGGAGCCTGTCCGGGAACAGCGCCCTTAGCGAGGATTGCGAGAAATTGAGGATAAAAACTTCTGCTTCTGAGGAGAATAGTAGGGCTATTTGATGAAGAAGCAGGAATTTTTAGACCAATTTATCGCAACCACAGTAGGGCTGTCTATTCTCGGACAGGCTCCTGGTGTCCTGACGTCCCGCTTGCCAGCTCTTACAGGCACTCGCGGGAGTGATAAAAAAACAGACGGACTCTTGTTGTATTTATCGGATTTGTGCCCGGCTCCTTACAAGTTAACAATCTTCACCATAGCCGATGCAGCAGGCTCAGGTGACGCGTTGATGGTATCGGTGGAGGCTACTGGGAATTCAACAGGGTCAAAAGCGGTATCCCCTTCGTTGTTGAGGTGGCTTTCACGGGTCAGGTTTTTAAAGTCAAACAAGTCGCCGTCCGCCAGGTGAGAGGGGGTTACATTACGCAATGCCCTGAACAGGCTTTCAATTCTTCCTGGAAATCGTTTGTCCCAGTCGTTAAGCATTGCTTTTACAGCCTGGCGTTGAAGGTTTTTCTGGGAGCCACACAAATTACAGGGGATAATGGGGAAAGATTTTTGCTCAGCAAAACGAATAATATCCTTTTCACGGCAGTAAGCCAGTGGGCGAATCACCATGTGCTGACCATCGTCACTGACCAGCTTCGGAGGCATGGCTTTCATGTTTCCCCCGTAGAACATATTTAAAAACAAGGTCTCCAGAATATCATCACGGTGGTGGCCCAGGGCGATTTTTGTGGCACCAACTTCTTTGGCGGTGCGATAAAGAATACCCCGACGCAGGCGAGAGCAAAGAGCGCAGGTTGTTTTGCCTTTGGGGATTTTGTCTTTGACAATGCTGTAGGTGTCTTCTTCGATAATACGGTAGTCAACACCCAGTGAGTTAAGGTATTCGGGCAGGACGTGCTCAGGGAACCCGGGTTGCTTCTGGTCGAGATTGACAGCAATAATATCAAAGTGAACAGGCGCGTTATGCTTCAGGTTCAGCAGGATATCCAATAGGGTATAGCTGTCTTTCCCGCCAGAGAGGCAGCACATAATCGTATCGCCTTCTTCAATCATATTGTAGTGGGCAATGGCCTGACCAACGTGACGACGAAGACGTTTTTGGAGTTTGTTAAAGTTCACACGTGTCTGTTTCGTGCTTGGGGATGAGGGGCTTTGCATAACAGTGTGGTGTCCGACAGTTATCTTGTTCAAAAGCGGCATAGTATAAAACTATCATCCTAAAAAGAGTAAGGAAGCACCGTTTTTTTAGGGGGGGGGTGAGCGAGAAAGTTCCCCGCTTCAGGGTTATCTCTTATTGCCCGACTCCCCCGATTTATAACACTGGCAACAGGGGAGAGTTATGGTTGATTATGAACAGATGAAGGCGCAGCTGATTGCCCGCCGGGAAGAGCTGAATGACCGTGTCAGACGCATTAAGGCAAAAAGGCAACAGGCACCGAGTGCTGACTGGTCAGAACAGGCGCAGGAGCGGGAAAATGATGAGGTGATGGATGCCCTCGGTAATGAGACAACGCTTGAGCTCAATAAAATCAATAAAGCGTTGGAGCGCATTGATGAGTGTGAGTATGGCTATTGTTTAGTCTGTGGTGACGCAATCTCTCCGGCCCGTCTGGAGATTATGCCCTTTGCGGATTTATGTATTCGTTGTGCGCAAGCAAGGGAGTAACCTGGAGAAATGCGCGTGATTAATTGGGTGAGTATTCTCATTGTTGCCGCAGTCACTGTGTTTTTCAAAGCAGGCTGCGGCTTTCGGTTAGCCGGTAGCCTTCAGAACAGGCGGTTGTTTATTTGCTTTGCCGCTGGCCAGAGAATAGAGCGCCGCAGGTTCTAGAATCTCTATCTCCTTTCCCATTGCTAAGATAAGACCATTTTTCTGAAAACGCGTAAATACACGACTGACAGTTTCAACAGCAAGTCCAAGGAAGTTGCCCATTTCATTGCGCGACATGACAATACGAAATGACTGGGAGGAAAAGCCCCTGCGACGAAAACGGCTGGCCAGGGTAATCAGAAAGGTAGCAATCCGCTCGTAGGCATTTTTCTTTGATAACAGCATCATCATTTGCTGGTCTTCCCGAATTTTTTTACTCATCAACCGCATAATATGACGGCGAAGTTCCGGGAACTCATCAGATAATAGCTCAAGCTCACCAAAAGGAATTTCACAGACCATCGTCGTTTCAATGGCTTGTGCTGATACAGGATAGCTTTCGGTATCCACGCCGCTGAGCCCAAGTATTTCACTAGGTAGATAAAAAGCAGTGATTTGCTCTTCACCCTTGTTAGTGGAATTATAGGTTTTTATGGCGCCTGAACGAACGGCAAATAGACTGGTAAAGCTATCTCCTTCAATAAAGAGGTGAGCGCCTTTTTTTAAAGGGCGGCCTCGCCTGATGATACGGTCGAGCTGGTGAATATCCTTCAGGTTAAGAGCCATAGGCAAACACAGAGAGCTAAGGCTACAGTCTCTACAGGCCACGTGACTCGGCTGGTGGATGGTGAGCTTGGACGTCATTGAGTGCCCTCAATCAAGGTCTTATCGACGAAACATGGCTATTCTATGGAAAAAAAAAGAAATATTTAATGGTTATATACCGATAAGAAGGGATATATGCTCATCAATCAAATAGGTTGATCTTGTATATACCATGACCTGAGTCCGAAACAGCAGCCAGGAGCCTGTCCGAGAATGAACCGAGCTACTGCGGTTGCGATAAATTGGTCTAAAAATTCCTGCTTCTTCATCAAATAGCCCCGCTATTCTCCTCAGAAACAGAAATTTTATCCTCAATTTCTCGCAATCCTCGCTAAGGGCTATTCTCGGTCAGGCTCCTAGACTATCTGGGAACTGTTGTTTAACGTGAATTCATCTGTTAAATGTCGTCTTCACCATTGGCAATAAGGCTTCCAACCAGTTGAAAGCGGTCAACAGCTGAACTCGGTGATACCCGTCGCCTTTCAAACTAGCAGGTTGTTGGCAGCAATCGTCACCCCAGTCACCCACTCTTTGCAGGCTTGTGGGGCTTCACTCTCTTGCCGCCGCGTAGCAGCTTGAAATCCTTTCGGTATAAATAAGTGGCAGTGAGAGCTATACGCCCACAGGCTCCCCATCGACTTTTCGTATTACAACAGTGGATGACCGTGGACGCACATTAAAACCTACCGGTGTCTCTTCTGTTGCGTCCGTTGTACCATTGGCTGGCGGCCAGTTACCCGGATGTTGCAAGTTAACAAAAAGGCTGGCGTGATCAGCAGAGAAGGCAATACCTGTCACTTCACAGCCATTGGGGCCAACAAAGAAGCGCCGTAATTCATCCTGGTTATCGGTGTTAACGGCAGGACTGCCATCTTGTGGCGCACTGATCCTTGAAGGAACAATAGCCAGCATCTGGTCATTGGTACTATCGACTTCACCACCGTCGGTTTGTACCCACAAAATACCGCGATCATCAAAGGCGAGGCCATCTGGACTGCCGAACTCATTGCTGGCAGTTAAGCCGGATAAATTGGTTTGCGCATCTTCGCTGTCATCGGAGCCAAACAGGAAAAAGTCCCAGGTGAACTCAGTCGCTGATGCCCCCTCATTCCAACGAACGATATGGCCGTATTTATTATCAGGGCGAGGGTTGGACGCATCGCCTTGTGCGCGCTCATCATTATTGGTTAATGTGACATAAACCGTGCCGCTTTCAGGGTCTACAGCGGTCCATTCCGGGCGATCCATTTTTGTCGCGCCCACTAAATCGCCGGCCAGTGGGGCATTCAGCAGGATTTCAGCCAGCGTGCCTATTTTGTCTCCTAATGTCCCCCCAACAGGTGTCGCGGAAGTACTTTCAACCAGGGGAATCCAACGGCCTTTGCCTTCTTCATTGAACTGCGCCACATAAAGCGTGCCCTTATCCATGTACTTGGCGCCTACGGTTAAGCGATCCACAGGATTGGCATCGGCCGGGTTCCACAATGCCTCGGAAACAAATTTGTAGATATACTCAAATTTACCATCGTGACCGCTATAGAATACCACGGGTTGACCTTCCGTTAACTTGCCAAAGGAGCAGTCCTCATGGCGGAAACGACCCAACGCTGTCCGCTTGGTGGCTATGGATTTATTGTCATAGGGGTCAATTTCCACAATATAGCCAAACCCATGGGCCTCATTGCGAAAGTCTTCTTCAGGGTTGTTACCCTCGGTAATATTAAAGCGGGAAAATTCACCGGTTTCTTTTTCTTGCCTATCATCAACAGTTTCCCAGCTGTACCTTGTCACTGAGTCGCTGATACCGATACGTTCTTGTTTATCATCCATCGTACCATGGTTAATAAAATAATCCGGCCAGTTCTCTTCACAAGTCAGGTAGGTGCCCCAGGGTGTATGACCGTTACCACAGTTGTTATTGGTTCCGCGAGCCAGTTTGTGGTCACCTTTTTCTGTGGTGTACTTCGTCTTTAACAGCTCAAGGCTACTTTCAGCAACGGGGCCGGTAACAGCCATGGTGGTTCCTGCGGTAAAGCGGCGGTTGTAGTCGCTGTTCTTAACGACCTGCCATTGATCGTCTTCGAGCTTTATATGGACGACAGATATGCCATGGGCATTTATTTCCTTGCGAACTTCCTCAGCCGGGCGCTTATCACCCGGGGAAGTTGGGCCATTGGGATGAAGGTGATCACAGTTAATATACTCATGGTTAATACATAACAAGCCTTCGGTGGCGCTATTTTTCAGAGGGAAAAAGTGCATGCCGTCATGGTTCATACCCATGGCATTAAGTTGGTCTGTTGAGGTGTTGTTACCATCAGGGTCCCAGTCATTAGCCTGGTTATTCAGGGGGGTGCCCCATGGTGCCAGAATTTGCGCGGTATAGCCCTGCGGTACAGAAACTGCGTCTATTTTTGTTCCGGCAATAGAGTCAAACCCTAGCTCAATACCACCAGCCACCGGCGTGTCGTCACTACTGTCACTGCTACAGCCGCTCAGCCCAAGGCCCGATAGAAAACTAAAAGCTGCCAGGGAGGCACTGCCTTTTAGCACAGAACGACGAGAGACTTCCTTTTCCATGACCTGCGTAATGGATGGGTTGGAACTCTTGTTATAAATTTTTGGATCACTGGTTTGCTGGCTCATTAACTTTTTCTACCCCACAGTTAATACAAAATTTGCCGTATTTTTTCCGCACAATTAAACGACATAGATATTTCATTTGAGTGATAGTTTTATGTCAGGTAGATGACTGAAAAGTGATCTGACCGGGTTAGTATAAGAAAACGGCAGGTTTTGGCAGCACAAAAACAAGTTAAATCGGGACTTTTCCAGTTGGTTAGTGCTAACTTTGAGATAGGTCAGAGGATCAATATAGTCTAAAAGAAGCCCAAGCCAGAGGGGGTAAAAACTAAAAAAAAGAAATTGTCAGCGCACAGTTTAATCCAGTCGCCTGTC
>NZ_JAVLSP010000144.1:0-5662 GCF_031528575.1 Candidatus Sororendozoicomonas aggregata | reverse complement strand
TTCGTTATCAACAAAGGTTAGATGACTGGCTGCCAGAAAACCGGCCATGGCTGTTACCGTGTTTACCCTTTGTTCAGGTTGTGAGCTATGTGTGGAGGTACTGGTCACAACGACCCTGACCTGGTTCTGTTCAGGGCTGACAGTAATGGTGACATCACTCCCCGTGTCGGATAAAAAACCAGGCTTTGCGGTATTTAATTGTTTAGCGACGTCTGTTGGGTTACCACTTAAAATGACAGCCGTTGACTCAGCGCTAGTTTGATTTGGGAGACTGCTTGTGAACTGTGTGATGGCGGGCTTTTTGGCATCGGGTAAAGCGCTTACAGGGAAGAGCGCTTTAATACTGCCCGTGTTATTTTCTGGGATAACGACAGGATGAAGGCTGTCGAGCACGATATTATAGGGCGGTAAAATACGGTGCTTTTTATAATAGTCAATCTCTTTACCAGCGGTTTCTTCCATTGTTCTGACCATCAGACGAATGCCGCGATGCAATGGTAGTTTATTCTCTTTGATGGCTTTCATGGCATACATGGCGCTGACAATAGAGCTTTTGTCATCTTCACTACCGCGACCATACAACCTGTCACCCACTTTGGTGAGTTTATAGGGGTTCAGTTGTTGACCATCATCAAGTAACCATTTTTTGGGGTCAGCCGGGACAATATCGGCATGGGTTATAATGCCAACATCCTCCACGGTATCTCCGGGGAGGGATACTTCAAACACATAATTATCAATATTTTTATAGATCAGCTTCCACTTCCATGCCATCTGTTCAATTAACTTGCCCATGGCAATGATGTCAGGGTTTTGGTTTGATGGAACACCGAGTGTATTTGCTGAGGGTATCGCTACCATTTTGGCCAATAATGCCTCGGCATCATCATAGTAGTGAAGGCGCACCCATAGCCCCAGTAGAGAGGGAATCAGCGCTGCTGCGGATTCATTGATGGTTCCGTTATCCACATAGGCCATCAGTGCATCGCCGCGCGATGAACTGACTGCTTTGCTGGCTATCACACTGGAGAGAAACTCTTTGAAATCACCCGTTGTATTGAGTTTTTTATTCTCCAGTAGTGTCGTCAGCTCATTGTGTGACAGTGGGCGCTTTTCTTGTGAAGTCGTTGCACTGGCAGATTTTGCCGATGATCTAGTGTCCTTGTTATTGTCACAGCCACTGAGTGCTATGCAAAAGCCCAGCAGTAAGGCGAGGGGTATGGAGGTTCTTCTAGCCAATTTCATGGACTCTCTCTCCTTAGGTGCTTCAGCGCTTCTGATAGAGACAACCCCTCTGATGTCAGGGAATCACCAGAAAGGTGAAAGATCATACTAGGAGCCTGACCGAGAATAGACTGCGCTACTGCGGTTGCGATAAATTGGTCTAAAAATTCCTGCTTCTTCGTCAAATAGCCCCACTATTATCCTCAGAAACAGAAGTTTTATCCTTAATTTCTCGCAATCCTCGCTAAGGGCGCTATTCTCGGCCAGGCTCCTAAGGTCAATGATTAGCGAAAGTCAGGGTCAAAAGTGATTGTCTTAACAAAGTAAACGACAAAATAATTATTAAGAAGCCTTTGCGATAACCTTGTTGTTCAGTGTGGGGCGGATCACTTTTAATACATCATCGGAAGTAATGGCTTTCAGGCACTGGTTATCGGTGCAGCTGGTCTTTCGGTGGTTGCCGGCGCTGACACAAGGAGAGCATGCCATACCCGCATAAATCGGGGTTGAGTTGCTGAGGGCACCGTAGAGCCTGGGTGTTTCAGGCCCAAAAATCACAAAGCTCGGAAGGTCTGTGACGGAAGCAAAGTGGGGTGGGCCAGAGTCATTGGATAACATCAAACTGGAAATGGAATATAAAGGCACCAGCTCACTGAACTGAAACAGACCAGCCGAATTGAAGCACCGTGACTGGTTGACCTTGTTATTGAGCTGCTCAGCGCTGGCTTTTTCAGATGGTGCGCCGGTAATAATAACCAGTATATCCGGGTATTCATTGATGAGTGTGCGGATCACTTCGGCAAAGCGATCTTCCATCCAGCGTCGCTGGGGCAGCAAGTCGCTGGCATTGGGATTAATTAGCACCAGGCGCTGCTTGTCAGGTGAGTAATCAGGTGCCAGTGATCGTATTTTTTTTATGGCAGCCTGTTTTTCAGTCTCAGTGATCTCAGCGCGCGCTAACTGTATATCGTTGCTGGAAATGGTTTCACGCTGATAGGGTTGGTGATCACAGCCCATGGCGGAGTGAGCCAGTACCATAAAGTTTTTTGAAATATGAAGATGTGGGTTATACATCACTGGGTGAGTTAAATGCTTACCCCGGTAAAGACCCTCTTCGTGCACCCTGTCGAACCCGATAGGATGGCTGGCACCAGACAACATACTGATCAGTGAGGTTACCCGTGAAAACAGCTCAAGATCAATCACTGTATCAATGCCTTTTTTACGGCACCAAAGCATAAGTTTCAGGGTATCTGTGCTGAGTGTAAAAAGGTTATCAGGGCGCAGTGTGAAGATATTGTCCGCAGGGACGGTTTTAAGGAGATCCAGGCTGGCAGCGTTGTTTTTAAAGATAACAAAGTGAAGTTCGCAGCCCTGTTTTTTGATCCAGCGCATGGCAGGGTCAGCAAGAATAGCACTGCCCATTTCAGATAGCTCAACAAACAGAACCTTATTGACTTTTCCTGCCTTGCCTCTTTTGCCCCTTAGCAGGGTATCTTTTATTTTCAACAGCGCACTGACCAGAAGGCATAAGGGTATGCCGACATAGTGGTTAATGGTTCGCATGGTATTGACTTTCATATCATCGCGCCTTATCAGCTTCCTGTTCGCGGTGGGTAAAGATAAACAGCGAAGCAATGGTGAAGTTAAACACCATGCCACAGCCAACACCTGCAATCAGTGCAAGCTGTTTATGGTCGGTAAAGAAAGGGACACAGGTGGTTAACAGGCAGTAGGTGCCCCAGTTGGGAAAGAAACTGACCAGGCACATCCCCAGGTATTTACTCCATTGGGCCAACTTTTTAGCTTTGGGAACGTGGGAAAAAGTGAGCTGGCGGTTCCAGAACCAGTTCCAGGTGGCAGATACCCAATAGGAAGCAGCGCGGGCAAAAAGATGGGGCGTGTTGAGAATTGAGGTGAGCAGGGTATAAATGCCTATATCCACCAGAAAACCACTGCTGCCGACAAAGCCAAACTTGATAAAGCGTTGAAAAAAAGCCCTGTGCCTTTTTACAAGGCCGGTTAGCGCAGATCCCCTCCGGTCAGTTGCCTGACTTTCAGCTGGATGCGTATTTTGCCAACTCATAGGCTCGTTGCCTGTGCGGGTTGTTTGTTTGATGAGAGGGTTCGGGCCAGAGACAGGGATTCTACTACAGTGAGTAGGAGTGCTAGGATAAATAAACTGTACTGCATAAACTGTGCACCGTTATAACGATTAAAGCCATTGCTGTAAAAGAACAGTATGCCGGTGGCGGTGAAACACAAACAAATGTAGAGTCCCCGAATGCAAAGGCCAGCCACAAAAAAGTGAGAGATCAGTTGACCAATGGCAGCACTTACTAAACCGAACCAGGCTCCCGCCAGTACATCTGCTGGCCAGTGAGCACCGACAACGACGCGTGATAGCCCACTGCAAATGGCCAGAAGTAGTGAAAAAGTGGTGACGACTGTTCGTCCAGACAATAGCAGGGCCAGTCCTGCCAGAAGGAAAACTGACCCAGTGTGGCCTGATGGCATGGAATGGCTTCTTAGCATAGGTCCAATGATGTTGACGGCATCACGGAGGGCTACCACCGGGCGGTTCAGGTCAATGACGTATTTTGCCGTTTGCAGGGAAATTGCCGCCAGTATCACCGAAAACACCAGAATCTGTTGCTTTACAGGGTTGTTTCTCACCAGTAGCATCATGCCCAGGGGGAATAAGAAAAAACCATCACCCATATCACTGAGCAGAGCCCATGGGGAGGGGCCGGTCCATAGAGCGAAGTGGCTGTTTATCCACAAAAAGACAGTGCTGTTGCTGGAGGTTACCCACAGTAGAGCGATAGCAGGCAGGCAGCATAAAGAGGCCCATTTAATGAGCGCCAGGCACTGTTGGCTTTCGATGGTTACAGGGGAATTCATGACCCGCTCTTTGGCTAATTGAGAACGAACGCCTTTTAAAGATAGAGCATATTTTTTTAAATGCTAATCAATATGAAGGGGGTTATAACGTCTCGCCTGTGGACGTATAAGGCGATACAGCAGATCTGTAACCCTTGGCTTGAATGATCTTTTTAAAGGTTTAAAAAGTCACCTCTGATGGAGCATTGGATTGGCGGCTATTTTACCTATAGTAACTTGCACGATCAGCAAAGGTATAACAGTGCCCACGGCGTTGAGGTTCTGGTTTGTTGCTTTGGTTTGCGCCATGAAGAAGACCATCTGCTAAGTTTTGAGTATTCGTTGCCTGCAGGATATGATGGCATTGTTGATGGCGCAAAAAGCCAGCAGGGCTGTTAATCTTGCTACAGGGATTTGCGACAATGGTATTTTACCGGTGTGATATCAGCGTTTTCGCTGGGTTTCTTGCAGGGTACTGTAGCGATCTATTGATTTTTATAACTGGTGAGTAATGCACGATAAAAGTAATAGGCCAGCAGAAGAAACGCCAACTGTTGAAGGGCGCTTTCCTGTGGATGAGCACATAGAAGAGGTTGATGAAAACGGTCAGACCATTCGGAGAAAAGGTATTTATCTGCTGCCGAACCTCTTTACCACGGGTAACCTGTTTTGTGGTTTTTATGCTGTCATTGCTGCTCAGGCTGGTTCTTTCTCATTGGCCTGTATAGCTATCTTTATTGCGATGCTGCTTGATGGATTAGACGGTCGTGTTGCAAGGATGACGAATACCCAGAGTAAGTTTGGTGAGCAGTTTGATAGCTTGGCAGATATGGTCACTTTCGGCGTTGCGCCTGCTGTGGTTGCGTACAGTTGGGCATTGCATGGCCTGGGTAAGGTGGGCTGGATGGTGGCATTTATTTATGCTGCTTGTGGAGCGCTGCGGTTGGCACGCTTTAATGCACAGATAGAAGTGATTGACAGTCGTTATTTTACCGGGTTGGCAAGTCCTGCGGCAGCGGCTGTTGTAGCGGGCCTGGTCTGGTCGCTGAGTGACTATGGTGTTGATAGTAACGACACGATATGGGTGGCAGTGATTGCAGCTATTGTTGTGGCATCAGCAGGGGTGTTGATGTTCAGCAATGTACGGTATTACAGTTTCAAGAAATTTGATTTGAAAGGACGCGTGCACTTTATCTTTATGCTGGTCATTGTCTTGTTGTTTGCAGTGATCTTCACTGATCCACCGAGGGTGTTAATGCTTATTTTTCTGGTGTATGTGTGTTCAGGACCTGTTAACGCAATTTGGCGGTTAAAAGGGCGATCAAAAAAAGCGTAATGTCTATACAGATTGTCGTGTTGTTATAGTGTTGCTTTTGGGTCTCCTGTGTTGATGAAGTTATAGGATAGGTAAAACTACGTGGTTGCGTTACTATACCATCGCCCTATAATGCGTCTTCAGCTTGGGCGGCACGCCTTCGGTTATTTTCTCTCCCACGTCAAAACGCGGGTTGACAGAAACCACTGAATCGGTAGAATGCGCCTCCACTGACTCAAC
>NZ_JAVLSP010000143.1:0-5669 GCF_031528575.1 Candidatus Sororendozoicomonas aggregata | reverse complement strand
ATTGCCGAATATATCAGAAACCAAGATAAGCCCTAGACGGGCTGAACGAAATTCACCACCCGCCTAGCTCGGCGGGAGTCCTCTTTCGATTCTGGATAGAGAGCCAGAATCTGCTCATCCAGTTTGTTGATACGGGTTTGAACCATTGGCAATCAGTTGGGGCTTAAAATCCCCATTGCGGTCTCTGGGACGGTTGATCTCGACCTCGCCAAAGTTTCCTTTGAGCGTCTTCTTGCTATGGCCATTGCGGCTGTTACCGGAGTTTTTGCCTTCAGGAGCATGCTTTGAGTAACCAAGGTGGGCTTCCAGCTCAGCCGCCATAACACGCTCTACAGCCGCTTTAAGTAGCTGTCGGCTAAGGTCAGCCAGGTCATCCTGAGTTTTAACCTGGGAGGCTATTTGGTCGATCAGTTTATCGTCGAGTGTAACGCTCATTGTTATTCTCCTCTTTGGAGGGTTAACGACAAGCGTTTACACACATTAAATTACATCCTCCTATTCTTTCATTCTTTCGATTCTCTCTATTCTTTTCCATGGATATCCTATTCTTCTCTCTATTCTTCTATTCTTTTTTTGGATGTCCTATTCTTTTCCCTATTCTTTCTTCAAGATGTTCTATACTATTCCTTTGTTTTAAAAAATGGACGCGGTAATGAATCTGCCAATATTCTGCTTCATGCTGTTAATAGCAAATTTATCTTTAGCTGGCGACAACCAATATGGTAATTACCTGACCCTAACTGCCGAATACCTGAAGCAAACTATATCTAATAGCCATAAGTTACCACCTTCTGATATCCAGGTAACCTTAAGCAGCTTCAATCGAGACCATCATTCATCTGAATATGATGGTGATACCACTGTTGATGGATACATAGATTTAAATATAACAGCATCTAAATCAGGCGCACAAACATATCAATGGGTCTGCGACGCAATCTCAGACTTTTTGGCTGAAGGGTGCACGATTTTTTATCCAGGCAAGGCTAATCTACTCAAGGGGAAAGGCTCTTATGTCACCAGTTATCACTCTTTTGATGAATCATCCAGCTCATCAGACTCTTCTGATGAATCATCCAGCTCATCAGAAAGTCATAGTGAGATCGAAAAGTCTACTAGTAACCATTGGAAAGTATCAGTCAAAAAGAAAAATGACTTAAAGAAAACTAATCTTCGTCTCGAATACTCAGGAATAATTATAGATAAAAATAGTTTTGACTTGTACTCAAATGAAAGTGATCAATCATCATCTTGTCCTATGGACAAACTACTAGAAAATCATTTTCAGAGACTACAGGAATTAAATCAACTCGTTAAATAACATAAACATCATAACTCTCGCATCAGTTGCGCCGTAGGCGTCACCTGGAACCACTTGTTATGTGTTGTTGACTTATTGCTTGAATCCAGCGCCTCGTTCCCACGCTCTGCGTGGGAATACCTGCCCCACTGTGTCAGGATAGTTGTCCCGAAAACTGAATTTTAGGCTGCCTGTTTCAAGCACGCCTCCGACTCCGAAATTCTCTCCGGGTTCAATGCTACCGCTCCTACAGGTTGCCAATTCCTGGTTTGCCCTGACCACCGTGAAGGATTCGCTTCTCAAGCTTTGCTGTACGCCTGGTCCCGATGCTCAAGGATCTTTTGATCCCTTTTCTCGTGCCGTTGTACAGGCGTTACAAAGCGGATTGAACTGTGCTTGTGCTCGCAGTTGTAAAACCGCTCAAATTTCAGCATCCACTGTCGGCTGTCTTCCAAGGACAAGAAGCCTTGAGAAGGCCACTGTGGGCAATATTTCACCGTCTTGAAGACAGACTCTGCAAATGCATTGTCATTGCTCACTCTTGGTCGGCTATTTTCGGGACAACTATCCTGACACAGGATTATTTAGAGACCGAATTATCACCTCGAGTAAAATACTGAAATTTTGCCACATGTGTAACATCTCTACCACACAAAGATTTAAAACAAATTGCTCCCAATGGCGGCAGTAATAAAGCGGCGGCTAGCTTAGCCCTCCCCGGAAGGCAGTTTTTAACAAGTAAAGAACCAAATATTCCGGTCAAGCCACCTAGATGTCCATTTTGAAATTGTATTGATGCTTTATGTTTACCTGAATCAGTAACACTTTTTTGCAGTTGGAATTCTCCACAAATTGGCAAGTTAGCTCCTAATTTCATATTACATCTCCTAGATAATAGATAATTTATGCTTATATAGACAAAGAAATTTTCTAATTGGTTCACAAAAATATAACCTCATTGTTATTTCTGCTAACGCTGGATCAACCTCATAATGAAGATACCTGATTTTTTGTTTAAATTTAACAGGTTCGTAGTATTAGATGCAGATCAATTTTAGCGGCTTAAACTAAATAGTTGTTTGGTGGTGCTTTAAATGGACAGTATATGATATCATTGCTTTCAACAAGCAATAAAACATTTTTTTTGAAAGTGTTCATCTTTAGTAAATCAAAAATACTTGCCTTAATTATGAATAGCTATCTCATTCTGATTGTAGCGTGCTTTGTCTATTTTAAGCTAATGGTTAATTTTTATTTATTCAGGAACTGACCTGCCAAGAAATGAATTCGAGAGCATAACAACCAGCCACATAACAAACAGTATGCAGAAATCATCAATAGAACAGAATAAACGGGTAATGGACACGGGAGTCCTCCCGTTTTGCTAGTTTGGGAATGTGTTACTCACAAGCTAGCTGATACTGGAGCTTCCGTGTTTTTTAGAGCGTCGAACTCACGTTAAGAAAGGCACAAAGCCTTGCTATCGAGCAAGGCTTTATTGCTTATTGATCAACCCAGTGTTGTGAGCGTTTGACCGCTTTTTTCCAGCCGGCGTAAAGCTCTGCCTTTTTCTCTTTTTCCATCGCCGGTTGATAGGTATGGCAGTCAGTTACCTGGTCTTTTAATGTCTCAATGCTATCCCAAAACCCAACTGCTAATCCGGCCAGGTAGGCAGCCCCGGCAGCAGTGGTTTCAGCGACCTTTGGACGCAGTACGTTTTTACCCAAAATATCTGACTGAAACTGCATCAAAAAGTTGTTGTTCACAGCACCACCATCCACGCGCAGTTCGGTTAATTGAATACCAGAGTCCTGTTGCATGGCCTCTAGCAGATCACGGGATTGATAAGCAATGGCTTCGAGGGTAGCACGAATAATATGGCAGCGATTAGCACCACGGGTCAGGCCAAAAATACTACCACGAGCGTATGAATCCCAATAGGGGGCACCGAGTCCCACAAAAGCCGGAACAAGGTAAACACCGTTGGTATCTTTAACCTTGGAAGCATAATACTCGGTATCGGCAGCATCACGCACCAGCCCTAACTCATCCCGTAACCACTGTACACTGGCACCGCCCATAAATACTGAGCCTTCCAGGGCGTAAGTCACCTTGCCATCAATACCACAGGCGATGGTCGTTAGCAGGCCATGTTCGGAGCGCACCGGCTTTTCACCCGTATTCATTAGCAAAAAGCAGCCTGTGCCATAGGTGTTTTTTGCCATCCCCTCTTCCAGGCACATTTGACCAAACAGAGCCGCGTGCTGATCACCTGCAACACCCGCTATGGGAATACGCGTCCCCCCTTTACCGCCAATATTGGTTTGACCATAAACTTCCGAGCAGGATTTAACTTCAGGCAACAATGTACGGGGAATTTGAAGGATCTCCAGCATCTTGTCGTCCCATTGCAGTTTGTTGATATCAAACAGCATGGTGCGCGAAGCATTGGTATAATCAGTGGCGTGGACACGACCATTGGTAAGTTTCCAGACCAGCCACGTATCAATAGTGCCAAATAGCAGTTCGCCTTTTTCAGCTTTTTCACGGGCGCCTTCAACATTATCAAGCAACCATTTGATCTTGGTACCAGAGAAATAAGCGTCTGTTACCAGCCCTGTTGTTGCTTTTATATATTCTTCAAGACCTTCACGCTTTAGTTGTTCACAAATATCCGTTGTTCGACGACATTGCCATACAATAGCATTATGGATGGGCTGACCGGTGTTTTTATCCCAGACAACCGTTGTTTCACGTTGGTTGGTGATGCCAATAGACGCCACCTGATCACTATCAATACCGGCTTTAGCCAGAACCTCGGTCAGCACGGAGCTTTGTGTGGCCCAGATTTCCATAGCGTTGTGCTCAACCCAGCCGGGTTGTGGGTAAATCTGTGTAAACTCACGTTGAGCCGTAGTGACAATCGCGCCTTGTTTATCGAAAACAATCGCGCGTGAACTGGTCGTACCCTGATCCAAGGCAACAATATATTGAGCCGTCATTTTAATTGTATCCTTTATGTCCTGGTTATCTCATTAACTGATTTTCATTGAGCGAGTTTGGCAGCTAGGAGCCTGTCCGAGAATAGACCGCGCTACTGCGGTTGCGATAAATGGGTCTAAAAATCCCTGCTTCTTCATCAAATAGCCCCGCTACTCTCCTCAGAAGCAGAAATTTTATCCTCAATTTCTCGCGATCCTCGCTAAGGGCGCTACTCTCGGTCAGGCTCCTAGCAGTCGTTCAGTCTTTTGGCTCCAGTTGGCGTGCAATGCATTGAATATACACCCAGGCACCCGCTATGGCGCCACAAATGGGACCGACAATGGGTACCCAGAAATAAGGATTAGCACGAGCACCCGTGAGGGCCACATCACCCCAACCAGCAAAATAAGCAAACAGTTTAGGGCCAAAGTCCCGTGCAGGATTCATGGCAAATCCGGTCAAGGGGCCAAAGGATGAACCAATGACGGCAATCAGAATCCCGATCAGCAGTGCCGATAAAGCGCCATTAGACACACCATTATTGTCATCACCAATAGCGAGGATACCCATCATCAACACAGCCGTAATAAAGAATTCAACAAAGAAAGCCTGAGTGTTGCTTAGCGCACTGTGTGGATAAGTAGAAAAAATACCGGCAGTGGCAAGGCTGGAAGCGTCTCCGCGCACAATTCCCTGCGTCGTTTCAAAGTCGATAAACAAGCCCTGATAGAGACAGTAGACCAGCGCGGCAGCAGTGAATGCACCAGCGACCTGAGACAGAATATAAGGAATGACTTTGTGTGCCTGAAACTTTTTAAAGACCGTCAGCGCCAGTGTCACAGCAGGGTTAAGATGTGCGCCGGATACACCACCTGTAACATAAATGGCAATGGCAACGCCCATACCCCAGACAATGGAGATTTCCCATTGTCCCATATCAACCCCGGCCAGAACCAATGCAGCCACACAGCCAACACCAAAAAAAATCAGCAGGCCGGTACCGATAAATTCTGCCAGACACTGACCAAGTAATGATTGTCGCATAAGAAGACTCTTTATCTTGGGGTTATAACAAGCTGTTCGAAATGTAGTTGTGAACTGCAACTGCGAATAAAAGCGGCCTGTTTTCCGCTTTTTCTGGTTACTTCATAAAAGATCATGAACAGCATCTAAGAAAATAAAAGCCCGCCAATTGTCACAAAAAGTAACAGAGAAGAGCAATATCGAAAAGTTGACCTCTGTCAATGAAGCGATATAAATCTCAGGACAATTTCATTTAGTGCCGTATCTAGGAGGCTGTCCGAGAATAGCGCCCGTAGCGAGGATGGCAGAAAATTGAGGATAAAAAGTCGGAAATTTTTAGTGAATAGTGGTTCTATTTGCTAAA
>NZ_JAVLSP010000142.1:0-5726 GCF_031528575.1 Candidatus Sororendozoicomonas aggregata | reverse complement strand
AAAAAAAAAGAAGAGCGGCTATGCGCCCGCGCTGACTCGTTCGTCGTAAAAACCAATGTTCACTTTCCGACGGATATCAACCTGCTCAGGGATGCTATTCGCAAGGTGATAGAGTGGGCAACCACTTTGTCTTCGGAGCAGCATGAAAGCCTGTGGCGGTAGAGCCGCTATTTGCAGGCGCAGCATAAGAAGCGATTTCACAAAGCCCGCAACCTGAAACGATCCACCTCGGCCAACGAGGCGCTTCGGGATGCCCGGCAGAATGATATTGAAGCTGCCCATGCCGACTATGTTGCCTACAGTCAGAAGCTTATTAGCAAGGCAGAAGTCACCTTAAAGCGCCTGAGAGCACGTACGCCAGGGGACTTGCGGCTAAAAGAACTGGAACGTTGGGTAAAAGATTCAGACTACCAGTGTCAGATGATTGTCCGTCGTGTATTGAATCATGAAAGCATCCCTCATAATGAGAAGGTTTTTTCTTTATTCGAACGTCATACTGAATGGATCAGCAAAGGTAAGGCTGGCACCCCCGTGGAACTTGGCCTCAGAGTTTGCGTATTGCAGGATCAGTTTGGCTTTACCCTGCATCATCTGGTCATGGAAAAACAGACGGACGACCAAGTGACTGTACCTATTGCGGAAGGTGCCAAACAGCGATTTCCCCAGGTATCACAAGTCAGTTATGACCGGGGTTTCTGGTCAAAAGAAAACCTTGAAAAACTGGAAGAATTACTCGACCGGGCCGTGTTGCCAAAAAAAGGCAGATGGTCAGAACAGGACAGGTGAGGTTGCCCTGTGCTCAAAAATCGGAAAGTTGTTCACAAAATGAGCAGAAATTAACCAAAAAGTAGCACCCACAAATGAGTAGGCTGAATTTTAACCAAAAATTTTGGCTGCTGCTCCCTGAATCGGATTATTTGTGGGTTTTCGGGCAGGCACTATTTAAGAAACAACTCTATTCTATCATCCATTGACCTGTGTCAATTTTTTGTGCTGCATTGCATGATAGTATGACTTCCAAATTATGTTTTAGTACGAGAAAAATTATCACAGCTAATAGTGCTTTTTGTCACTACAGCTAACACAATAAACTGAACATATGGTTAATTTAAGCTCACTGGCTTTAGTATGACTTTGCAGGAGGGGCTATGACAGAAAAAAAAGTGACATGCGCCTGGATTTGATGTTGAGGCAGTAACGTAAGTTGATTGGGTTGAACTGAGTTTCTACTCTCGTTGAGACTTTTCTTAAATTTTTTGACTTACTGTCTTGATAGTGAGTTCCGCCATAATATGAACTAATAAAAAGGAGGTGCTTCATGCGTAATCTTGTTCCATAAAACTTTTCAATTACTACAATTACTACTGAATTTTATCGGTTATGGAGGTGGTATTATGCGTAATCTAGTGCCTTAATATTTTGTCCTGCTGGTTCAATCCATAGAATTATATTTATGGATTGAACTTTATTTTAGGTAGTAAGGTTAGCTTCATATATGGATTTAAAGTGAAATATGAAAGATATTGAGTCTCTTTTACCCGTCTCAGGTATTTCGAAAGACTTTAATGACTGGGGAACAGTATTGTTAAAGGGTGCACTAACAAAAGATTTTATCTCTCCACTGAGAGATAAAATAGTTAGCATCTTGATTGATAAAAATATTATTGATGATTCTAGTAGAAAGTGGAAAGCACACAATACTTATATAAGTGAAACTTCAGAAGAATATTCAGATATTTATAAGGAAATATTTACCTTGCCAGAACTACATCACTTAAAAATGTCTTCTGTTATATCTAAATTAGGAGCTGATTTATTAGATTCACCAGTTTTTGTACACCCAAATATAACATTTCGAATATCTTGTCCTGTTCAAGAGGGTAGAAACTTTACTACTAGGTCTCATCAAGATTTTATAACTATACAAGGGGATAGAAATACAACAACTCTTTGGTTCCCACTATTTGATACTACCATAGAAAATGGAGTTTTATCAGTTGCCAAAAACTCTTATAAGAATGGGATACTTGACCTAGTATTTGAAAACTGTGGCACTAAATTAAAAGATGAAGACCTATTAGATTGGCATGCAGGAAATTTAAGAGCTGGAGATATTATTGCATTTAATTCACTTACAGCCCATCGTGCTATGCCAAATATTTCCAATAAGGTTAGAGTTTCTATAGATTTAAGATTGCAAAAAGTAAAAACTCCTATATCTGAGTCAGCTGTAGTTCCATTTCCAGCATTTTATAAAAATTGGAAGGATGTTTTCCCTTGTCATAAACAGAGAAGTGAGTTTTTATATTCAACTGATCTAGTGGATATTATTCCTCATTCGGAAGAGTATGATCAAGCTCGTATTGGAATAGTTTTTTCGGAAGCAAAGAAAAATAATATTGATACATTAGAGTATTTGAGGAAAATATCTAAATATCACTCAATACCTAAAATAGCTAACGAAGCTAAGTCTTTATTAGATGAAATAGAGAGCAAAGTATTATGAACACTATGGATTGGATTAGCTATGCAACAGTGAGGAATGGTCACAATCACACTTATGAAGATATTACACAACAACACATATTAGATACAGGAAGTTGGTTTAGATTTTGGGTTGAGGAGATATTTTCTAATAATGCTAATAAATTGAACGAAAATCAGCTACAAATATTGTGTGCAGCTAAGTTAATACATTTTTTTAAATTTACGGAGGAGGTTGAGCGTAATATTGTAATCCCAGCACTTAATAATATATGTAATGATATTTACCCACCCTTATCTGACTCTGAAACTAAGTCACAAGCAATTCAGTTTATAACTGATGAGGCTTATCATTCTTTAGTAGCTTACGAAGGTTATTTGGGGATGTGTAACAAGCTTGAATTACCACCTTTACCAAAGCTCACTGATAAGACAGCACATATGATGCAGACTATAGATGATCTAAGCGATAGCTTTAACAATAGTCTAATACATCTAGTTTTTGTGGTTTTCACTGAGTCCAATGTTACTTCAGATTTGGCTAAACTATCTCGAAGTATACCCGATACGCCTCTTAGATCTATGATTTTGGAGCATGTTCACGACGAACAGGCACATGTTAGATTCTTTAATAGATGTTTTATCACTCTGTGGGGAAAGCTTACTCCTTTAGAACAAAACAGTTTGGCACGTTTAATACCTCGTATCATAAAAGCTTTGTATTGGAATGACATTAATTGGCTATTAAAAATAGCAAAACTTATCGGTATTGATGATAAATCAATTAGTAATGCTAAACGTTACAGTTGCCTAGATAGTGTTGTTAATAAACATGCTTCTAAGAGTGCCAAACATCTTATTAGTTATATTATAAATGCTACTAACAATCACTCAATGATAGAAAAAGAAATAATTAATAGTGGACTTCAAATACTATGAAAACTAGTTTTATTAAATCAGAATTTTTCATGTTATTAGCCCTAATAACATCAGTTATTTTTTTGGCTGTTTTTCCTGCCGATATTATTCTTCCTGCATTGCCATTAATTGCTAATGACTTCAATATAACTGTCCCAGAACTTTCACCATCAGTATCTTTATATCTAGTAGTATTCGGTTTCAGTACATTGATTTTTGGTCCGCTGTCAGATCGTATAGGTAGAAAAAAAGCATTGATTACTGGTTTACTAATGGCTTTTATTGGTGGTCTTCTATGTCGTTTTTCTGAAAACTATACTACATTCTTAATTGGTCGTTTTATTGAAGCTGCTGGCGCTGCATCATTTATTATTGTTCATGCTATTGTACGTGATCGATATACAGGTAAAGTTGCACATAACTTAAGGATATTTATAACTACATTAAGTGGTATTTTTATAGCATTGGCACCTGCTGTAGGTGCATCTTTAATTACATTTTTCAGTTGGAAAGCTATATTTAATATGTTTCTTGTTTTTACTTTAATATCAGTGATGTTAAGCTTGTTAACTATAAAGGAAAATGAGAGTGTAAATGCTTCGCCAGATCTAAATAATGAAAAGTCTGATAGTATAATGAATATACACTTCATGTTTTTTAATTTAGTTGGAGCGTTGTCATTTACTTTTCATTTTAATTTTATTGTTGCCAGCCCTCAAATATTTATGCAGGAGTTTGGTTATTCTGTTGGTAATTTTTCAAAAATTATGGTTCTTTACGGTTTTTCTTACTTACTAGCTGGCGCGGCTTCAACAAAAATATCGAATAAATATGGTAAGCTAGTTCAATTCAAAGTAGGTGCGATTATTATATTTTTATCACATATACCCCTGTCTGCATTGTTTATAATCAATAATCCCTTTATCTACATTGGATCAATGATTTTTTTAACTATGGGTGTATCGATGGTTATGTCATCGGCACTTTCTCTCTCCCTTGATTCTTGTTCATCTAGCGTTGCAGGAAAAGCTATGACAGCAATTTCCTTAACAAGATTCTGTATTGGAGGCTGTATTACTACCTATGGTGGATTAGTAATGTATCAAATGAATTTAGGATTTCTATTTGTTTCGCTTGGATGCTTGATGCTTCTTTTGTTATCCTTGCTGGGTCTTAGATATTTAAATAACTCTAGATTAGATTTTATCATCTGAACTTCGTATCATAAATTCTTGAGGGATTATGGATAATTTATTTTTAAATACTGCTAAGTATTATGACTTAGGTATGGATACAGCTCATGTTAATCGTGATGTTGAGTTTTTCTTATCTCGTTTTAATGATCATGATTCAATACTCGATATTGGCTGTGGAACTGGACGTTTAACTTTTGCTTTCCAAGATGCTGACCATCCCACTGATGGATTAGATTTGTCTTCAAGTATGAGAAAGGTATTTCTTCATAAAGCTGAACAAGCAAATTTTAAGGGTAAGCATCATTTTACCGATATGAGAGATATGAAAATATATTCATATTATGATCACATAGTTATAGGTTTTAGAACTTTGCAAGGCATTGATGGTTATGATGATATAGTAAGAAGTCTTAAATCTATGGCTAATCATTTAAATAATGAAGGATCTATTTGGATAACTTGGCTTAATCCAAAGTGTGATACAGATTTCAAAAAATATGAGACTGGCATCTCTGATTATCAAGAGAGTTCGAATGATTTTAGCTTAGTACGAACATATCACTACCTAAAAGACACAGGAATTACAACCAAAATATTTCAAGTTACTTATGATATTAATTGTACAAAAAAAGGTAAAAAAAAGGTAACTGATAAAATTCAGATGAACTATATGGGAATGCCAGGATTGCTTGACTGCATAAGCTCAAGTGGCCTTAATATAAGAAATATTTATAAAGATTATAGCAATAAGCCATATGGGATTTCTGTACTTGATTGCAAATTGACTAGAGACTTTATTATTCAGTGTGGAGTTTAAATCAATGGCACTGACTTAAGCCTTCATTTCTGTAATATCAAGGCTTGCTCAAGAAGAAAAATGACGATAACTCGACTCTCAAGTTTTTCTCTGACCCCCCCTGTTTAACAGGAAAAATCAGAAGAGGCGACAACTATGCTGACATAGGGGGTATCAGCTGTCCTGAAAGACAGCTGATAAGAGGGCTTCAGAAGAATGGCTTTTGTGAGTATTATAGAACTTACGCATTGACAGCAGGTTGAAAAAACTGCTAAATCAGCCATATGCAAAAGTAAACAGATTTTGTCGTGCGTAGGAAGATAACCAGACCC
>NZ_JAVLSP010000141.1:0-5739 GCF_031528575.1 Candidatus Sororendozoicomonas aggregata | reverse complement strand
GCATAAGCCCGACAGGCTCCTCGCTTCACCTTTTCAAACATGAGAGAACTTCATGGCCCCATGCAAGCCTATTCATCTGACCTTTTCCATGGAGGCAGATGCGTTGCACAGTAAAATCTGTCAATTGATAAAAAAAAACCGGGGTGAAATCACAGGCTCCAAAGAAGAAGGTACGTTTATTGTTCCTGTGCCCGGCTTTGGGAAAGTAGCCGGGCGTTATGCCTTAAATCATCAGGCGGCGATATTAACCATTACTAAACACCCCCTGCTCTTGTCATGCAGGATGATTGAGTCGTTTTTTCGAAAGAGCCTTCCAAAGCTCGAAGCTGAGGCAGTGTAATCTTTTTAGGTTTCATACCAATTACCTTTTCTAACTAGGGTATAACTGCCTATTTTCTAGGAGCCTGTCCGAGAATAGCGCCCGTAGCGAGGATGGCAGAAAATTGAGGATAAAAAGTCGGAAATTTTTAGACCAATTTGCTGCCACCGCAGTAGGGCAGTCTATTCTCAGACAGGCTCCTAGAGCATAAGCTGGTCAATAACCAGCTTCATCACACCATTTACCCAAACATCTACCCAAACATCACAACAGCAAACGACTTCAAGGCATTAGCAAGTGCGATTGGTATAATAAGGATGAATTCCTGCATTTTCATTACTTTCTCCATGGAAATCATGGGCAGGAACGCTTTTAAGGCTACTCGACAACACTGAAATCCCTTTATCAGGGTAAGTGATTGCCAAATGGATTGCCCTTATAGACCTGTGACTATGCCTTCACTATGCTTCATGCATTTTCAGCCACCTTGTTATGAGTATTGAATGGCCTCTCTTTATTTTTATTACTCTTCTATGGACTCGGGTAAAAGCACTTATCTTCTTCAGGCTGCCCACAACTACCGGAGTGCTGGTAAGCGTGTGCTATTACTGACCCCCGTGATTGATAACAGATTTGGTCAGGGAAAAATCACTTCCCGCATTGGTTTGCAAAGTGAAGCTTTCCCGGTAACGGCAGGGGATAATTTGTTGGCCGAGGTTGATAAAGCACAAGGGGATGGCTCCATTTCCTGCGTGATGCTTGATGAAGCCCAGTTCTTGACTGAGCAGCAAGTATGGCAGCTGTCAGATGTAGTAGACCAGTTGTCTATTCCAGTACTGTGTTTTGGCTTGCGAACAGATGCCTTTGGTCAGCCTTTTCCTGGGAGCAAGGTACTGCTTTCCATTGCCGATGAGCTGACAGAACTAAAGAGCATTTGTAAACGCTGCGAAAAAAAAGCGACAATGGTATTGCGAATTGATAATCAGGGACGTGCCGTTGGAGTAGGAAGCCAGGTTCACATCGGAGACAATGACAGCTACTTATCTGTCTGCCGCTATCATTATAAAGCCCTGTTGGCTGAAAAGCTTTCTTGACATCCTTGCTGCTACTTTTATCTGGGATAAGGATGTCACTTTGTTCTGCAGCTTTATCCTAGGAGCCTGTTGGAGAATAGACTGCCCTACTGCGGTTGCGATAAATTGGTCTGAAAACCCCTGCTTCTTCATCAAATAGTCCCGCTATTCTCCTCAGAGGCAGAAATTTTTATCCTCAATTTCTCGCAATCCTCCTACGGGCGCTATTCTCGGTCAGGCTCCCAGTGGCCTTTACTAACAACCCTGATGAGCATGACAATATGCTGGGCGTCAAAACAAGAAGGAATGACGTAATTAGAATAGGCTATTGATGTGCAGGCTCATAGAAACCGCACGAAGCATTATCAAAAAACTATGGCTTTTCTATTCGTTTCAATAATGCTGTATCCAGTTGATAGATGTCATCCCGATAAGCCAGGCGACCACTTGGATCAGGCCATACGGTGAAATAAACGTAAAAAACAGGCAGCTCTCTTGCTAACTCGAAAGTTGTCGTTTTTTTTGAGTGCGTGGAAGATTCCATCAAACTGTACATGCGCTGATGTTTACCAATTTCATATGCCAGTTCTGCGATATTTTCCACCAGAGCCCCCCCCTGCGTCAGCGCCCTGACTGGGCGCGAAAATAATGCGGGCTGATTAGTATCATGCAAAAAGACATTGTAGCGATTGTTCGAATCGAAGGTGTAAAGCCCAAAATGATTCTGCGAGCCCGGCTGCTGTTTCAATTTAAAAGGAAAGTTCTCAGCAGTCAGCCGCTTCCAGTCCACCTCCTTACTGTCAATTTGAGGCGCTCCTTTGAGCCAGCTTTCAAACACATGAAACCGGTAATTTGTCAAATAACCGGGTGAAGACTGTTCCGCCATTAACAGACGGGTTGACGCCTCTGCATGAGGCACTGTCCATACCGGGTTAATCGTAATGCTATCGATAGTATCCCGAAAGATCGGGGTTGGCTGCTCGGGTTTACCCACAACCGCACGATAGCGGACTTCACCGCCATTGCCCATGACCCACGCCACATTGAAACCGGCAATATCCACTCGAAGATGCGGTACAGGCAATAATCTTGGTAACCAGCGCATACGCTCCATATTTATTTTTAATGCGTTAATACGCTGTGCTGTTTTTTCCTTTAAAACGTGTTTGGTTTTATCCGAAAAGACGCCATCAACAGAGATTCCCCCATGATACTGAACGTGTTTGATAGCATTTTCCATATCCTGCCCAAATACTTCGCTAACAGGAATATCACTGAAGCCAAGATCATATAACCACTGATTCAAATACCTGACTGCCTCATGGCGAATACCTTTCTCAAGAACAATTCCTTTTGGAAAAAGCTCTTCAACCGAGAAAGTCCACTGCCTCAGTACCATGAGTCCTTTTTTAAACAGGGCATATTCTGGAATCAAGGGTTCTATTTTATTGAGGATAGTACTATCAAAAGCCATGTCTTTTGGTAATAACTCATCAAAAATTTGCCATTCAGGCTGGTATTTTTTTCGACTAATATACCCTTGATCAATATAAGCGGCATACACAGAAGCAATTTCTTCCAGCCAATCTTCTGACGGATTACTGTTTAATAAGTGGATGATATTTTCAGATATTTCTATGCCATGGTCTGGTATATTTTTAATCCAATGAATAAAGTCTTCTTTTTTTTGAGGAGAAATATATGAAATATACTCTTTTTTATTTTTATACGGACTGCCCTTCCCTCTGTCAACAGGATTAATCAACCAGCGACCATCAGAAATTGCAAAATCTGGAAACAATAAGATTAACAGCAACACTGTTTTTTTAGAAAAAACCAATAGCGAATTCAAGACTCACCCCAAAAAAATCACCTTTCATTGAACAAATAAACCGCAAGCCACATAAATTTCTTTTCATATTAACCCTAAGTTTTATTATAGCCCTATCAAATTAGAGAGCCAGATAAGTACATTAACATTACTATCAATTGCTTGAATATCCGTTAAAAGAGTGCCACCATGGCTCTTCATGACAATATTTAGGACGGAGTCCCTATGAAAATCTTTGCTTTTGCTGCCAGCAGCAGCAAACAGTCAATAAACAAGCAACTCGTCACCTATGCAAGCACCTTTCTTGCCGGTGTTGATATTGAGATAGCTGACCTCAATGACTATGACCTTCCTCTTTTCAGCGAAGATAAGGAAAAAGAACTAGGACACCCTGAAAAAGCACAGCACTTTCTTGATAAAATAAAAAGCAGTGACGGTCTGCTGATTTCCTTCGCAGAACACAATGGCACCTACAGTGTTGCCTATAAAAACCTGTTTGACTGGTGCTCCCGCATCAACCCCAAGGTCTTCCAGAATAAACCCATGGTATTACTAGCCAGTTCACCCGGCGCCCGTGGTGGCTCCAGTGTACTGAAAACAGCGGTTGATTCCGCCCCTTACTTCTCCGGGTCTGTGGTTGGCAGCGCTTCTGTCCCCAGATTTTATGAGAACTTTGACGCTAATACCTTGAGCATAAAAGATAAAAACATAAATGCACAAGTCAAACAAGCTGTTGAAGGTTTGTTAAATTAAAACAAGCCTGTGTAACCAGGCTTGTTTTATTCCCGCTATTTCATTCAGCATTATAAAAGTTGACATCTCCAGCTATGTCGCTGGAGAATTCCCGTCAGACGGCTACTTTCCCACGATTTTGCCAAGGCTCCTCCTTCATTGGGACAGCCACCAGAGACTTACATTAACTGCACAGGCTTTACTTTCCGTCTGCCCGAGGGTGGGTAGGTCAAAAAGACAGAAGTCTACTAGGAGCCTGACCGAGAATAGCGCCCTTAGCGAGGATTGCGAGAAATTGAGGGTAAAAATTTCTGTTTCTGAGGAGAGTAGCGGGGTTATTTGATGAAGAAGCAGGAATTTTTAGACCAATTTATTGCAACCGCAATAGCGCAGTCTATTCTCGGACAGGCTCTTAGCAGAATGTTAGAAGAAATTCACCACCGCCTGGCTCGGCGGAAGTACTCTTTCGGAATCCCGATAGCTCCCTATGGGACTATACGACTATTTATTAACATCAGGCAGTAATGCACATTGTTTGAATACTCCCTGCCAAGCCAGCGAGTGCCGCAGAATTGATTGATTAAGCGCATGCCATAGACTGCCCTCACCCTCTCCAAGTATATTTTGCATATAGATCCGCATTGCTTCGCTTGGCGGCTCTGGCAACACTTTCATTACTCCCTGAAAAGCCAGCCGCCAGTCATTTCCTTCCCTGACAGTTTTTACCAGATAAGGCTGGAGTTGAGCGACATAAAACAGATTAAATACATTCTGCAAACGTCTTGCCCTGGCTGTGACCCGCCCATGGGCACAAATATCTTTTTCAGCCTCCAGCAAATCAGACACGTGATTGAAGGTATTCGTCAACATAACAGCAGCAGTGATTAACTGCCCACTGTAACGGGATGCATGAAGGTGCTGCAAATACGTTTCCAACTGCTCTCTCTGATAAGGTGGTTGAACAGTCCTGTCCGGTAAATAACCCATCAAGTAATTTAATGCTTCCACTGTTCCCTGATAACCATTATCGCCCTGCATCGGCAGGGGCAGACCATTGCCTTGTAACTGCTTAACCAGTTCAGGTCCGGCAAATAAGGCATTCCAACGTATTTCAGGCAACAGTTGACGTTTTTTTGATAAAATTTTCTCAAGTGTTTGCACTGTAGCAGCAGCATTCCCCTCTTTAGAAAGACTCGTTATACACTGCCCAAGGGCATTAATGAGTTTCTTTTCATAGTCCAGCTGCTGTGAAGGTTGAAGCTGCTTCCCTAAGCTGCTGTTTCTAAAACCTACTTCCTGGCTCAATACCGGGCACTTTAATAAGTCCAGGCCTTGTAAGAAACTAAGGCGAATATCCGGTAACACAAACTGCCGAGCTTTCAGAGAGGGAACAACGGGTGCATCATGGGGCAAATCAACCTTGGGTTGATCAAGCACCTGACTGATACGCGCACTATATTCATGCAGGATATACTGCGGTGAGGATCGGTCACAACCTGACACCAAAAGGAATAACGAAAAGAGAGTAAGCAAGCGTGCCATAAACATACGGTAATCCTGAATTCAGCAGTCGAATGCCGTTTTCCCATGGGAAATAAGACTCCCGGCAAGTTAAAAACGATCAACTACTGAATTCAGGATAATCAATGCTTTTATCAAACGCTAACCAGATATGTCAAAAATCTTCCTGAGAAGCAGTCTTAAAAGTCTGCCCGTAGCGAGGACTGCGAGAAATGGCGGATAAAAAGTCGCTTTTGTGAGGAGAATAGCGGGACTATTTGACG
>NZ_JAVLSP010000140.1:0-6054 GCF_031528575.1 Candidatus Sororendozoicomonas aggregata | reverse complement strand
GCATAAGTCCGACAGGCTCCCAGGATTCATTATTAGCCGCTACAGTGTTATTCGGATAAACCATTAAAACGGCGTCCACCGCTGTGACTGTCAAATAAGGATTTTTCACCCTATGCAACAACAAATTGTTGTCTGTGCCCTGTACAAATTTGTCACCCTGGAAAATTTTACTCACCTCCAGGCAGAGCTGCTTGAGTTATTGAAAAACCATAAAGTCAAAGGGACACTTTTGCTGGCAAATGAAGGTATTAATGGTACTGTGGCAGGCTCCGAGCAGGGCATCAATGCTTTATTGGCCTGGATGGACACTGATGAGCGTTTGAAAGGCATAACGTATAAATTATCGTATACCGAGAACATGCCTTTTTTGCGCGCGCGGGTCAAACTCAAGCGTGAAATTGTTACCATGGGCGTAGAAGGGATAGACCCCAAGCGAACTGTCGGCACTTATATCAAACCCGGGGATTGGAATGCCCTTATTTCTGATCCTGACGTTACGGTCGTGGATACGCGTAATAATTATGAAATTGCCATTGGCACCTTTAAAAATGCCATTGATCCACAAACAGAAAGCTTCCGTGAGTTTCCCCGGTATGTTACCAAGAACCTTGACCCTGCCAGGCATAAAAAAGTTGCTATGTTCTGTACCGGCGGGATTCGGTGTGAAAAATCCACAGCCTACCTGAAAGAGCAGGGTTTTGAAGAGGTGTATCATCTTGAAGGCGGTATTTTGAAATATCTGGAAGAGATTCCCGAAAAAGAAAGCCTTTGGGAGGGTGAATGCTTCGTCTTTGATGAGCGAGTATCAGTCAACCACGCCCTGGAACCAGGCCAGTATGACATGTGCTATGGCTGCCGTCGCCCTATCACCGAAGACGACAAACAAAACAAGCGCTATGCGCGGGGGGTCAGTTGTCCTCACTGTTACCATAAACTGACTGATACCCAACGCCAGCGCTTTTCTGAGCGAGAAAAACAGGTACAACTGGCGCACAAGCGGGGGCAGGCGCATATGGGTAATGGGGCCACACAGGTATCCAGCAAAAACAGGCAGACGAAGCAGGCAATAAAAACACGAAATGCCCAATAACGCCAATGGTTTGATCCAGGTTCTGTTGCCATAAGAGCCTGGTTCCACTTTACGCGGATAATCTGCGCGCTAACGTCACTCCCGCGAAAGCGGGAGTCCATTTTCAGGTAGATTACCGCCTTCGCGGAAATGACCACTGTATGAGTCAGCGCTGAATAGCACGGGTACTCAACTAATGTTCAACCCGCCAGGTTGTGCCTTCGCGGCTGTCTTGCAAGATAATCCCTTTCTCGGCCAGAGTGTCACGAATCCGGTCAGCTTCGGCAAAGTTACGGGCTTTTTTCGCGGCAATCCGCTGTTCAATTTGTGACTGAATCCAGGCATCATCCATATCGCCCCCGGCTTTGAGAAAAGCGTCGGGTGATCCCTGTAAAATCCCCAGAATGTCACCCAGTTTTACCAATAAAGCGGCCAGTGGCAGAGCCGCTGTCTCATTGCTGGCGCGTACCCGATTGAGCTCACGCACCAGATCAAACACCACCGCCAGCGCTACCGGTGTGTTAAAGTCATCGTCCATAGCTGCATAAAAGCGCTGCTCAAACTCACTGTTCGCAAGTGCTTCAACACCCTCAATGGATAATCCCTGCAATGCCGTATACATTCGCTCAAGCCGCACAGCCGCTTCTTTCAGGCTGTCCTCAGAGTAATTCATCGGGCTGCGATAATGGCTGGAAATCAAAAAGTAGCGCACAGTTTCTTCGTGGTGCTCATCGAGCACTTCACGAATAGTAAAAAAGTTACCTAAACTTTTGGACATCTTGATATTGTCCACCCGAATCGGGCCAGCATGCATCCAGGTGGTCACGAACGGTTTACCGTTGGCTGCCTCACTCTGGGCAATTTCATTTTCATGGTGGGGAAAGGTTAGATCAGAGCCGCCACCGTGAATATCAAAGGTTTCCCCCAGGCAACATCTACCCATGACCGAACATTCGATATGCCAGCCCGGACGACCATTACCCCAGGGCGATTCCCAGAACGGTTCACCGGGTTTAGCGCCTTTCCAGAGCACGAAATCCAGCGGGTCTTCTTTCATTTCATCCACATCAATGCGGGCACCGGCTTCCAGTTCACTCAGCACTTTGCCTGAGAGTTTACCGTAGCCGTCAAACTTGCGAACACGGTAATAAACATCGCCGTTACCGGGCGCGTAGGCAAAACCACGCTCAACCAACTGGTTAATCATGGCAATCATGCCATCAACAAAAGCGGTTGCCCGTGGTTCCTGATCCGGCGCAACGTTACCCAAACGCAAAAAGTCTTCGCGCATCGCTGCTATCATCCGCTCAGTCAGCATCTCATAGGGTTCACTGTTTTCGCGGGCTCGGCGGATAATTTTATCATCAATGTCGGTGACATTGCGGATATAGGTCAGGCGGTAGCCTTTGGTGCGCAGAAACCGCGCGATAACATCAAAAGCAGTGACCGTGCGGGCATGACCTATGTGGCAAAAATCATACACAGTCATCCCGCAAACGTACATGCGTACCTGATTTGCCACCAGTGGCTTGAACGGCTCTTTTTTTCGCGTCAGGCTGTTATAAATCTGTAACACGTTAATTCCTTACTTGCCCCTGTTAGCCCAAGTGTCTTTCAGGCCAATGGTCAGATTAAATACCGGTTGTTCGGGACTGTGATCACGGCGGTCGGCCACAAAATAGCCTTCACGCTCAAACTGGAAGCTCGCCTCCGGCGCGGCGCGGGCCAGCGACGGTTCCACCCACGCCTGCTTAACAGCGAAAGAGTCGGGGTTTACGTGGGCGATAAAGTCATCCACGCCTTTGCCTGGTGTCTCATGGTGAAATAACCGGTCATACATTCGCAAGGTGGCCTGCTTGCCACAGGTGGCGGATACCCAGTGAATCACGCCCCGTGGACGAATACCTTCCGGCGGGTTTTCACCCACTGTTCCTGGCACATAGCTGGCGTGCACTTGAGTAATGTTGCCCTGGTCATCTTTCACCACTTGCTCCGCCTTGATCACATAGGTGCCGCGCAGCCGGACATAGTCACCTATCACCAGGCGTTTAAACTTCTTACGGGATAAGGTCGTGTCTTCAGTAAAATCGCCACGATCAATGTACAGCTCCCGGGTAAAGGGCAATTCGCGCTCACCAAGCTCAGGCTTTTGCGGATGCGCGGGTGCCGTCATCGTCCGCACCTCATTTTCGGGGAGATTTGTCACCACCAGCTTTAACGGGTTCAAAACCGCCATGGCACGAGCGGCATTGTTGTTCAGGTCATCACGGATGGCATGCTCAAGCATGGCAATATCAGCCATACCGTCAGAACGACTGACACCCACCATCTCGGCAAAACGACGAATGGACGCAGGCGTATAACCGCGACGACGCAAACCCGAGACCGTCGGCATCCGCGGGTCATCCCAGCTTGCCACGACACCTTCATCCACCAGCCGTTTGAGCTTGCGTTTACTGGTGACAGTGTAGTTTACATTGGTGCGGGCAAACTCATATTGCCGGGGCTGATGGGGCACCGGCAGGTTGTTCAGATACCATTCGTACAAGGGCCGGTGATCCTGGAACTCCAGGGTGCAGATGGAATGGGTGATCCCTTCAATGGCGTCTTCCTGCCCATGGGCAAAATCATAGCTCGGGTAAATACACCATTTATCGCCCGTCTGATGATGGGCCTGTTTACGAATTCGGTACATGATCGGGTCACGCAGATTCATATTGGGGCTTTGCATATCGATTTTAGCCCGCAAGCTACAGCTGCCTTCGTCGTACTCACCGGCGCGCATCTTTTCAAACTCGGCCAGATGGTATGCCACTGGGCGATCACGGTAAGGGCTGTTAACACCAGGCGTGTTAAAGTCACCACGGCCTTTCGCCATGGCCTGTGCGTCCTGGTGGTCCACATAAGCCTTGCCTGCTTTAATCAGGTGCAATGCCCATTCGTAGAAGGTATCGAAATAGTCCGATGCATAACGTACATCACCCTCCCACTGAAAGCCCAGCCAACTCACATCCTCTTTAATGGCATCCACATAAACCTGTTCTTCCTTTTCCGGGTTCGTATCATCGAACCGCAGATGACAGCGCCCCTGATAGGCCCTGGCAAGGCCAAAATTCAGACAGATACTGGTAGCGTGCCCCAGGTGCAAAAAGCCGTTTGGCTCAGGAGGAAAACGGGTACAAACAGTGGTCACCCGGCCTTCTGCCAGATCTTTGTCAATTATCTGTTCAATAAAATTACGGGGCTTTTCTGATGTGCTCATTGTTGCTTAAGCATCTTTGCTAGGGTTGAGAACATAATACCGGCCTCTCATTACCGGTACTTGCCTGAAGCTAAACTGAGCAGACTAACACCATCGCGGGATCAGGTAAATGCCGGGGAAATAAACGATCTTATCAGGGATTACCATTAAGACGGCGGTCAAGATCAGCACCTAGTGAGGTTGACCTTAACACCATCATTTTATGCGGATCTTTTACACGCGGGCAATAAACCCCTAGAATCATTGCTACGCAGCCCCATAAGGGGTTTTCTGACGAAGAGGTATTTCATGGCTGTTGTACTGCACACCAACGCAGGCGATATCACTCTTGAATTGGATGCTGATAAAGCCCCCAAAACCGTGGACAACTTTATTCACTATGTGAAAAGTGGTCATTATAACGGCACCATTTTTCATCGCATTATTGATGGCTTTATGGTCCAAGGCGGTGGCATGGACGCTGCTATGGCGGAAAAAAACACTGAAAAGCCCATTCACAACGAAGCCAATAATGGCCTGAAAAACACCACTGGCACCGTTGCCATGGCCCGAACCATGGACCCTCACTCAGCCACAGCCCAGTTTTTCATTAATGTTGCCGACAACCATTTTCTTAACCACTCATCTGAAACGCCGGACGGTTGGGGCTATGCTGTGTTCGGTAAAGTGACTGACGGCATGGATGTGGTGAACAAAATGAAAGGTGTTGAAACCACTAACCGTGCCGGTCATCAGGATGTGCCTGTGGAAGCCATTGTCATTGAGTCAGCGGAACTCACCTGATGCAGGCACTGATGATCTCAGATTTACACCTGACACCATCACGTCCGGGTATTGCCCGGGCGTTTCTGAGCTTTTTGGCGCACACAGCGCCAGAGGCTCAGCAGCTCTACATTCTGGGTGATTTTTTTGAATACTGGGTGGGCGATGATGCCATGGAGCCTTTCCATGAAGATATTGCCAGCGCCTTGAAAAATTACCGTGAAGCAGGGCACGATATTTACTTTATGCCGGGCAACCGTGACTTTGCCCTGGGCCGCACCTTTTTGAAAAAAGCAGGAATGACCTGGCTCAATGATCCCAGCCTGGTGACGCTCAATGGCGAAACCGTCCTGTTGATGCACGGTGACTCCCTGTGTACCGGCGATCCTCACTATTTGCGTTATCGTCGCATTATACGTAATCCGCTGGTCATCAACATTCTGCGAATGACCCCATTAGGTTACCGAAAAAACCTTGGCCGCAAGATTCGTGAAAACAGCCAGAGAGCTAAACAGACGAAGTCACCGGCGATCATGGACGTCACTCCCGGTGAGGTTGTGAAGGTCATGGGCAAACACCAGGTGGTAACAATGATTCATGGTCACACCCATCGTCCGGCGATTCATGACCTGACGCTGACCAACGGCCAGGGCGCCAAACGTTACGTGCTCGGCGACTGGGAAGAAAAGGGCTGGTTTATTCGCGCCGATAACAACCGGTTAACCCTGGAAAGTTTTGATATTGTCTAGCCCGGATATTTCATAAACATGCTCCTGGCCTTGCTTGCTCCTTGCGGCTCTAAGGGAGTTTTGCTCAGTCGACCGTACTCCCCGGTACGGCGCTCCTTCGCAAAATCCCCTAGAGCCGCAAGGTTCTGCGCAATTCTCAGGGCAGTTTATGAAATATCCGGGCTAGGAGGCTGTCCGAGAATAGACTGCCCTACTGCGGTGGCAGCAAATTG